>CAXTVC010000003.1:26527-42164 GCA_964247615.1 uncultured Acidobacteriaceae bacterium | reverse complement strand
TGAAAGTTCTGTCCACGCTTCTTGCATCCGCGCTTCTGGCCACCTCCGCTGGCGCTGCGATGGCCGACACCATCTCCAGCTACGGCACGACTGCTCCAAAGCCAAGCGGTGCCATCAACTCTTCGACGGTCACCACGTCCACCCCCTCTGGCCACACCTATGACGTACCCACAGGCGGAATCTGGTCAAACCCGATCGGAAACTCCAGCTGGGTTGCCGTGAATCCAAGCGACTATCCGGGCGGCGGGCACGTTGAACCGACCGGCACCTATAGCTACTACACCACGTTCCTGGCCACGTCTTCCGAGACCGGCTTCCTGACCGTGCTGGCGGATGACACCACCAACGTTCTTCTGAACGGCGTTCAGATCCTGAGCGCGGCGAGCTTTACGCCTAGCGCGCATTGCACCGTTGGAACGCCGAACTGCATTATGTCGGCCACCGTGGATCTCAGCGGCTTCGTCACGGGTACCAACATCCTCACCTTCGATGTCGATCAGCTCTACGGTTCGGCAACGGGTCTCGACTTCAATGGTCAGATCGGTGTGACGCCGGAGCCGAGCTCCCTGCTGCTTATGGGTTCGGGTCTGACGGCCATGGCGGGCGTGTTCTCCCGTCGTCGTAAACAGGCGTAGTTTTACTCTCTTCTGCTTCACCCTTACTCTGTTCTGCTCCACAAGAGAGACGCAACGTGCGTCTCTCTTGTGTATTTGGGGCCTTGTCTTTCACGGACAGCGTCCATTGCACCCTGGACCACTTAGGAACGCCGTAGCTCTGATTTAAGGCGTCTTACAGAGTTATGGGTCGTATGCTCGTGGGTGTTGGGATGTTCCTGGTGTTGGCGGGGCTGCTCGTCATGGGCCTGGGACGTCTGGGTGTGCCGCTGGGCAGACTGCCAGGAGACCTGAGCTATCGAGGCAAGGGAGTGCAGATCTTTGCGCCTCTGGCCACCAGTCTGCTGCTCAGCGTCCTGCTTTCCCTGCTGCTCTACCTGATTACCCGGTTTCGTCGCTAGTGCACAGCAGCAGTGTGCCGTTCGATACCCTGAGGGGATAGCGTCACCAGCTCAGTTGCAGCAGTTCAATCGATTGCGGTGGCAAGTCCGCATCCAGAAAGACCTGCCCCTGCTGTGCCTCTAGCCACTTCGGCGAGGCAAAAAGCTCAAGCCCCGCGCGTTGTTTCAGTGCACTGAGCTGTTCGGGAGTGGGGTGCTGCGGGCTGCCCATTGCCTGCCAGAGCGTGTAGGCATTGCTGTGTGTGGCGTCGATCCGATACCGGGTAGCGAGCACACGCTTCACCTGCGCCGGCACACCTGTAAGCCGAGTGGAGACCTTTGCGGCGCCTGTGGCGTTTGCATGATCCGAGTAGTTCCACACCATGACGGAGGCCGAATGCGTGTCGCTTGTCGCAAAGGCATCCACGTCGAGGCTCTCGCGCACGCCTTGTGAAAGCAGGCCGTCCAGCGAAGGAGCCCCTGTGCTGGTGGTCTGTAGCCGTCCGCCCTTCATCACGCCTAGCATCCGAAACAGGTTCAGGACGGGCTTGTCCACGCCGTTTGTAGAAAGGTCGCGAAAGCCTTCGAAGTAGTCCCGGTCCTCGAACTCGAAGGACCAGCTGAGCATGGAAATCAGGTGAACCCCGTGCTTTGCGGCGAGATCCAGCAGGCCCTTGTAGGCCGCGGCGGTGTAGGCGGGGTACAGCGTGCCGTTGCGGTAGTTGTTGGCCGGGTTGGTTTTGCTGGAACAGGCGGCGCAGCCTTCGGGGTCAGCCTCGCTGAGAATGATGGGCAGCTGCCTCAGCTTTTCGTGGCCTGCAATGGTGGCAAAGCCCCGATCGGCATCGGTGAGCTCCTGGCGCAGGCCCATGGTGACGTCGCCGCCGGCGATTGCCGGCTGTCCTTTCACGTGGAAGGAGATGAAGTCGAGCGGAACGGGGCCACCCGTGGCAGCGCTGGTGCCGGTATCGGCGTGCGTGAGGAAGTCTTCGAGAAATTTGCGGGCATGATCGTTGCGGGGGCTGGTGGAGGCGGGGCCGCCGACCATGGCTTCCGGCAAGGCCGCCCGCACGCCCGCAACGGCGAAGTCATACAGGCGCCAGTACTCCTGCGGCGAGGCATGCCAGTAGTCGATGTCGGGCTCGTTCCATACCTCGAAGGGCCACTGTCTTACCGTATCGGCACCATAGCGTTGCACAAGGTGCGCTGTGACCACGCGGACCAGCTCGCGCCACTTCGCGTAGTCCTTCGGCGGGTTGTTGGAGGCGCCGGAGATGGTGCTGGCCGGAAAGTGGACCTGGTAGGGCTCGTGGCGGTCGGGCAAGGTCGCAGCAAGGTCTTTCGGCATGAACCCGAGCTCGACCATGGGGCGAACACCGGCGGCCCCGTAGGTGTCGAAGATGCCGTCAAGAATTTTGAAGTCATAGACGGGCTTGCCCCCCGCATCTTCGTGGTATACGCCCGTTGACGACCACTTGAGTTCTGGCGTGCCATCGCCCGAGGTGAGCAGGTGATGGGCGCGGATATAGACCGGCATGGGGCTCAGGTCGTGCAGTTCGCGGAGGAGCTCGCGGCCGTGCGGGGCCGTGGTGTAGTTGCCTTCGTCATAGCCAAACCAGTTGAAGACGGGCGTGTAGGGCTGGGTTGGGCTGGCGAGGTCGACCGTGATCGTCACGGGCTGTTGGGCGGCCAGTGGATATGTGGCGAGGAGAACGGCGGCTGCGGCTAGGAGGTAAGAACGCAAGGAGGGCTCCTGTGAGGCAACCTGATGAGCATACGCAGGGAAGCTGACCGCTGGCACGAGGGTCCGCCTGCAAACCCCAGCGGGCGAGAGATCCCTGCAAGGTGGCTGCGACTTTCCTGTGAGCCCCTGCACCGAGAGGGTGACGGCCACCCCACAGGAAGACGTGCGGGGGCATTCGCCGATACGTTGCGGGGCGTAGGCTAGAGCATGTTGCCGCGCTGAAAGGGCGGCCTTTTCCGCATGTGTGCAGCGACCCTGAGCTCCCCCCACCTTTTGAATGCAACGACCAAGCGCGATCCTTCGCAGCCGCATACGACCAACAAGCACCTGATCCGCTGGGTGGAGAAGATGGCGGAGCTCTGCCAGCCGGAGTGCGTCCACTGGGTGGACGGGTCGGACGAAGAGCACCGTCAGCTATGCGATGAGCTTGTGGACGGCGGAACTTTCACGCGGCTCGATCCGCAGCTTTGGCCGGGATGTTTCTATGCGCGGTCCGCGCCCAACGATGTGGCCCGTGTGGAGGACCGCACCTTTATCTGCTCGTCGAGCAAAGAGGATGCCGGGCCAACCAATAACTGGGAAGACCCATTCACAATGCGGCGTAAACTGAAGGCGCTGTTCAAGGGCAGCATGCGCGGACGCACGATGTATGTGCTGCCCTTCAGCATGGGGCCGGTTGGCTCGCCGATGAGCCGCATCGGGGTGCAGCTCACCGATTCAGCGTACGCGGTGGTGAACATGCGCATCATGGCGCGCATCGGCGAGCCGGTGCTGCGCGAGATCGACAAGGACATTCAGCGCGTGGTGCCGTGCATGCACTCGGTGGGCAAGCCGCTGGCGCCCGGCGAGCGCGATGTCCCATGGCCGTGCAATGAGACCAAGTACATCGTGCACTTTCCGGAGACGCGCGAGATCTGGAGCTATGGCTCGGGCTATGGCGGCAACGCGCTGCTGGGCAAGAAGTGCTTTGCGCTGCGCATCGCCAGCAACATTGCCCGCGATGAGGGCTGGATGGCCGAGCATATGCTGATCCTCGGTCTCGAAGATCCAAAGGGCGAGAAGACCTACGTGGCCGCGGCATTTCCTTCGGCGTGCGGCAAAACCAACCTGGCCATGCTGATTCCGCCCCCCGGCTTTGAGGGCTGGAAGGTGTGGACGGTGGGCGACGATATCGCGTGGATCTTTCCGCACAAGCCGCGGCCGGATGCCGAGGCCGAACTGCGCGCGATCAACCCGGAGACCGGTTTCTTCGGCGTGGCTCCCGGGACCTCCGCCCGGACCAACCCGAACGCCATGGCAACGCTGAGCCGCAACACGATCTTCACCAATGTGGCGCTGACGCTGCGGGACGGCGTGCCCGAGGGCGTGTGGTGGGAGGGCATGACCGACCAGCCCCCGACCGCTACCGATCCGGGGCTGACCATGATGGATTGGCGCGGGGACGAGTGGACGCCGAGTGCCGGCAAGCCGGCCGCACATCCCAACGGACGCTTCACGGCGCCGGCTTCACAATGCCCGTCGATCGACCCGAATTGGGAGAGTCCGCTGGGCGTGCCGATCAGCGCGTTCCTGTTTGGCGGTCGGCGTCCGACGACGCTGCCGCTGGTATACCAGGCCTTCAACTGGGTGGATGGTGTCTACATGGGAGCGACGATGGGCTCGGAGACGACCGCTGCCGCCGCGGGTGCCGTGGGTCAGGTGCGCCGCGACCCCATGGCCATGCTGCCCTTCTGCGGCTACAACATGGGCGACTATTTCCGGCACTGGATCCGTATGGGGCGGGGTCTCGGCGCTACCCCGAAGATCTTCCATGTGAACTGGTTTCGCAAGGACGCGGACGGGAAGTTTCTGTGGCCGGGGTTTGGAGAAAATTTACGCGTGCTGCAGTGGGTCGTGGACCGCGTGCGTGGAAGGGTACCCGCGCGTGAGACACCCATCGGCTGGACGCCGTTCTACGACGACCTGAACTGGGCAGGGATGGACTTCCCGCGCGAGGCGTTTGCCGCCCTGGAGGCTGTTGATCGCGAGCAGTGGAAGGAAGAAGTGATGGGCCATGAGCGGCTGTTTTTGCAGCTGCATGGTCACCTGCCGCAGGAGATGGTTTACGAGCGGCAACTGTTGATCTGCAGGCTGTAGTTCGGGTTCACCTCAGGCGATCTCGAGCTCGTGGAACATCTGCTCGAGCGAGATGGCTACCTCGGTTCCCGGCAGGCGCAGCATGCCATCCGTGGGCTGCAGGTAGCCCTGTGCCGAGGCATACCAGGCGACACGGTTCCATGGGTCCACGATCCAGATGTTCGCTACGCCCATCTCGGCGTAGTCCTGTACGCGCTGCTGCAGAGTGCGAAGGGAGTCATCGCTGGACAGCACTTCTATACAAAGAAAAGGTGGTGTGTAGAGGATTGCGTCTCGTGACCCGGAACGGGGGAGCACGCAGACATCCGGTATGCGAAAGCGGTCAGTTCTTACCTGCACGCGCTGCTCGGCGAGAGCTCGCAGTTGCCAGTGGTCGCGATTCGCCCAGAAAAGCCCAACGAAGAAACTCTGCAAAGTTGCGTGTGCCTGCTCTCCCATGTTTCGCTCCAGTACCTCGCCTGCGACGTAATCGCGATCGGGATGGTACGTGGTCCGGAGGTACTCTTCTACGGGAATAAGCGTCGCAGTACCCATCGTCCTCACCTCATCGTGAACCGATGATAGCGCGGCGCAACACTGTGTGCGATGCCCCTGGGCACCCGGCCACGAGGGGCATCGCGCAGCCGTTATGCGGCGGCTTCGTTCTTCAGTGATTGCATGTCGATCACGTAGCGAAAGCGTACCTCGCCGTCCTCGACCTTCTTGTAAGCGTTGTTGACCTCCTGGATGGGGATCAGCTGCACATCGGGCGTGACGTTGTGCTCGGCGCAGAAATCCAGCACGGCCTGGGTCTCGGCGATGTTGCCGATCAGGGAGCCGCCGACAGTGTTGCGGTGGGCTGCCATCTGCATGTTATTGAAGGCGTTCAGCTTTTCCAGCGCGCCCACGACGATCAGCGAAGCGTTGCGTTTCAGCAGGGGAACGAACGGGCTGAGATCGGTCTTCTCCGGGATGGTGCTCAGGATGAAGTCCAGGCTGGCCTTGTGTTGCTTCATCCCGTCCTTGTCGTCCGCCAGCACGCCGGTGGCGCCCAGGCGCGTAGCTTCCTCAAGCTTCTCAGGTGTGTGCGTGAACACAACGACCTCAGCACCCATGGCTTTTGCGAGCTTGATGGCCATGTCGCCGAGACCACCGAAGCCGACGATGCCCACCTTATGCCCGGCCTTTACGCCCCAGTGTTGCATTGGGGAAAACGTGGTAACGCCAGCGCAGAGGATCGGGGCGACCTTCTCGATCGGCAGCGAGGCAGGGATCTTCAGCACGAAATCTTCCGGCACCACCAGGTTCGTTGAGTAGCCGCCGTAGGTGTTGTCACGGCCATACTGGTTCTCACCTGTCGGGGCTTTCTTGGAAGGAACCATCGGGCCGTTGTAGGTGGCCAGCCAGCTGTTCGGGCCTTCGCAGTAGTTCTGCTCGCCGGCCTTGCACGCCTCGCACTCGCGGCAGCTGTCGATCATGCAGCCGACGCCCACCACATCGCCCACCTTGTGCTTCGTCACGGCCGAGCCGACCGTCTTTACGCGGCCCACAACCTCATGCCCGGGCATGCACGGGTACACCGTGTTGTCCCACTCATTCTTGACCTGGTGGATGTCGGAATGGCAGACACCGCAGTACAGGACGTCGATTTCGATCTCGTTGGGCTTTGGGTCTTCGCGTTCAAACTCAAGGGGCTTTAGGTTGCTGAAGCTGTGTTTTGCTGCGTATCCGACTGCTTTGATCACGGTTCGGTACTCCTGCAGCATGGGATGCGATTCAGGCCGTTTGAATCTGCATGAGGATGCCATCCCAGAGGGCCAGGCGTGCAAGGAGCGCCTCCTGCGCGGCCTCCGCGGCCTCTTCCCACAGTGCTGGGTTGCCTCCGCACAGGTCTGTGATCATGCGCAGCGCTAGTGGACCGTGCTCGTCCCCGTCGACCTCGATGTGGCGCTCGAGATACCAGAGGAACTGGCTCAGGTCTCCGTCCATCTCGCGGTTCAGGTCGCGCACCAGGGCGCGAAACATGTTGGGTATGGCGTCCTCGCGGCCAAAGGTAAAAGAGGAGGCCTGGGCCGCAATCGATCCCTCACGGATGACGCGGAAGGTGGTCTCTACAAAAGCGCGCGCTGCCGGCGGTGCGGACTCCAGAACCAGCTTGCCGATCCTTGCGTGAGCCACGACGTCCCGGATGGGTGCGGTGTCGGCGCCGGCCTGCGTCATGGCCTCCAGGTAGAACTCGAAGTGACTCGCCGTACGGCCCTCGTACTCGTCCGACTCTTCGCCGAGCACGATCTCGTTGATGAAGCGGCGGCTGGCTGGAAACGGCGATGGCACCCATGGCACCTCGACGCCCGTCAGCGCGCGCTGCAGAGCTTTCAGCAGACTCATGAAGTCCCACACGGCAAATACATGCGATTGCATCAACAGCCGCAGGTGCTGCGGCGTACGCACGGCGGCATAGAGCGGATGAGCGGCCAGGCGGGCGCGCAACGGCGCAAGCTGCGCCTCAATGTGAGCTGTGGACGAAACCGTGGTGGGCGTGATCATCCATTTCAGTATTTCCCGTGGGGGAGGCCCCTGGCCGAGGCGGGTCCAAGGTGTTTTCGCCCGGCTTCAAACGCGAGCTCCGTCTGCCCTGTGCAGAACCTGTGCTTCCCCAGCAAAAATGGCGGAGAATAGCCATGCCTATCCCCCGTTAGTGGTACCTGTTTGTGCCGTCATAGGACAGGCTTCACGCGTCAGATAACTCATGAGTAACAGTACGGAAGTGATACCCTCCGATACCCTGCGAGACCGGCTTACGACCCTCCTTAGGGCGTACCGTGGTCCCCTGCAGGCGGATGAGCGAAAGCTCCTGGAGGCGATGCTCGACTTTGAGCGGAGCTGCTGGGCGGAGTCGATGCAGCATGCTGCGTAACGCGTAGACCGAACACCCCACCGTGGCTGGGGTGCATACTTTCGAGAGACCCGCAGCAGGGTCCCCGATTTCATGACACAACGTGAAGCTATTGATAGAGCAAGCTCGACGATTTCGCGCAGGGATGCGGAAACGTTGCTCCTGCATGTTGCAGGGCGCGACAGAGCGTGGCTGCTGGCTTACCCCCAGGCTGAACTTTCCCCTGACCACCTGCTTGCCTTCACAGACCTGGCCGCACGGCGCGCGGCCCACGTTCCCCTGCAGTATTTGACGGGACATCAGGAGTTCTTCGGCCTGGACCTGCGGGTGACGCCGGATGTCCTGATTCCCAGGCCAGAGACGGAGCTGCTGGTCCAAGCCGTGCTGGATTGGGTGCGTGGACAGGCTCAGGCTGCAGGACGCGCACCACTCCTGGTGGACGTCGGTACAGGGTCAGGCGCGATCGCGTTGGCCCTGGCGTCGCAACTACCCGAGGCCGAGGTCCGGGCGTTGGATATCTCCCCCGCCGCGCTGGCCATTGCGGAAGGGAATGCAGACAGCCTGGGCCTGCGAGAGCGCATTCAGTTTGCGTTGTCCGACCTCTTGAGCGCGGTGATCGATGGCGGCAAGGTGGATGCGATCGTCTCCAACCCGCCGTATGTGCCTGCGGGCGACGCGCCGGAGATGCAGCCTGAGGTGCGTGATTACGAGCCGCATCTTGCCTTGTTCGCGGGGGAGGATGGCCTGGAGGTGTATCGCAGGCTGATCCCGCAAGCGTGGCAGGCGCTGCGCCCCGGCGGCCTGTTGGCCACGGAGTTTGGCTTCGGGCAGAAGCCGCACATGACGGCGCTGCTTGCCGATTGGGACCAGGTCCGCTTTCTGGATGATTATGCGGGCATTCCGAGGGTGGCAATGGCGTCCCGACCCTGAAACGCAGGCCTAAACGGCCCCACGCTTCAGGTCTACAAGGATGCCCACATGCAGGCGCCACACGGCAACCACGGCAAGCACCAGGGCCAGCGCTGACTCGCCAAGGGCAGCGGGCAGATCGCTTCCCAGGCGCCGTGCCGAAGCCATGCGGAGGGCATAGCCGCCCCAGGTTCCGATGGCGGCCCCCACGGCGCCGAGCAGAATGCCGCCCGCGACGGGTTCATAAATCGCGGTGGCGGCAAGCGCGCCAACCAGTGCGCCAAAGACAATTCGCGCCGCAGCAGGGCCTGCGTCTTTACGGCTTGGCGTTTTCGGCCGGGTATCGCCGATGTATTCACCGATGGCGAAGCCCGTGAAGATCAGGGCAGATACCAGGTAGGTGATCCAGATGGCCCAACCGTGCTCCGGCAGAGCACCCAGCCAGGCGGCCCAGCAAACGACGGCAATGCCGGTCATTGTGCGGCAGCCTGTAACGACGCCTAAAAGAAGGATCCACTCCAAAGCCCGACCTCCATCGCGCGGCCCCAGGGCGACGCGCGAGCACATGCTATCTGATTACAGTTCCCTCATGCGCAGGTAGATTTCCTCGCCTGTTCCACGCACTGCTTCAGGCCAGCACGCCTGCCGGGTCTTCCTGCCGCAGCCAGCTGTATAGCGGAAATCCTTCGGCAAGGTCGAGAACCCGGTCGCGGATGGCGCGCAGACGCGTCTCGTCGTGGCGATGCAAGAGTGCTTCGGCAATCCAGCCGCCGATCACGCGCATTTCCTCTTCGCCCATGCCGCGGGTGGTCAGCGCTGGGGTGCCAAGACGGATGCCGGAGGGCTTCATGGGCGGATTCGTGTCGTACGGGATGGCGTTTTTGTTCACGGTGATGCCCGCTGCGCCAAGGGCGTGCTCCGCCTCTGAGCCCAGCATGCCGGTGCCGCCGGCAAAGACGTCGATCAGGACGACGTGGGTGTCCGTGCCGCCGGAGACCACGCGGAAGCCGTGCGCGGCAAGCGACTCGGCCAGGACCTTGGCATTGGCGACCACCTGCGCGGCGTAAGCCTTGAACTCGGGACGCAGCGCCTCACCAAAGGCGACGGCCTTGGCAGCGATGACATGAACCAGCGGACCGCCCTGCTGCCCTGGGAAAACACTCCGGTCCATGCCCGCGGCAAGATCCGCGTGGCAGAGGATGAGGCCCGACCGCGGTCCGCGCAGGGTCTTGTGCGTGGTCGTCGTGACGACATGCGCGTGCGGCACGGGGGAAGGATGCGCGCCGCCGGCAACCAGCCCGGCAAAGTGGGCCATATCGATCAGAAGACGTGCCCCGACCTTGTCGGCGATGGCGCGCAGCCGCGGAAAGTCGAACTGGCGGGGGTAGGCCGAGCCGCCACCAATGATGAGCCGGGGTTTTTCCAGCTCGGCCTGCTCCTCGAGCTGGTCGTAGTCGATCACCTCGGTATCCTGGCGGACCTTGTAGCCGGCGATCCGGTAGAGCTTGCCCGAGAAGTTCAGCTTGTGACCATGGGTCAGGTGGCCGCCGTGCGCGAGATCGAGGCCCAGAATGGTGTCACCGGGTTCCAGCAACGTCATAAAGGCGGCGGCATTGGCCTGCGAGCCGGAGTGCGGCTGGACGTTGGCATGCTCGGCGCCGAACAGCTGTTTGGCCCGGTCGCGGGCAAGGTTTTCGACCACATCGGCGAATTCGCACCCGCCGTAGTACCGCTTGCCGGGATAGCCCTCGGCATATTTGTTGGTGAATACAGATCCGGTAGCCTCGAGAACGGCGCGTGAGACGAAGTTCTCGCTGGCGATCATTTCCAGGCCATCGTGCTGGCGGAGTGTCTCGTTTTCGATCGCGCGGGCGATCTCCGGGTCGATATCGGCGAGGGGCAGTTCGCTGCGGATCGGCATGAAACCCAGTGTAACTCGCCTGTTTTCGTGCGCTCCAACGAAGGTCGCACGGGGTGTAACCCGGCTGGTAACATAACCCCGCTTGCGAGGGATAGTGCAATGTCGTTAGGATCCCGCATTCTCAGGACACGCGAGAAGAACAGCGCGCAAGGCCAATCAGCCGGCGTTGTTCCTCAGCACGATATCTCGGTGTACGGCTCCCCGTACCCCGATCGGAGAACTCTCTTGGCTGCCCGGATCCTGCCGTTCCGTTCCCTCGTCTCCCCTGTTGGGAAGCCGGTGTTGCTGTCTCCCCTCTCCGGGCCATTCTGTGCTCTGTATAACGAAAATTCCTCTTCCAAGGTTGTGACCATGACCAATCACGCAAGAAATCGTCAGCGGCATCGGACCGTTGAAAACTCCCGGGGTATGTACACCAAGGCCGAACAGGAAATCACGGACGGCTATCTGGAGGTCGAAATTACGGGCCTGTCGTTTCGCCGGCTCACCGTGGCCTATGCCGTCCTGCTGCGTGGCGCATGGACTCACACGCTGGGCAGCGTCCGCTCGCTGCTGCGTCCCACACCTGCGCTTTAGGGTGCCGGGGTACGTCCGGTAAAGTGAAGAGCGAGGCGGGCCCAATAACGTTGCGGATGCTTTCCAGACTCCCTTTCTTCAGCACACTTCTCTGCCTGCCGCTGGCCTTTCCTGCCCTCCAGGCACAACAGCCGGTCGCTGCTCTCCACTCCAACCTCGACAGCGACCATGACGGTTTAAGCGACGCGCTGGAACAACAGCTGCTGAACCAGTTCGTGCCAAAGTTCATGGTCGGAGAGCATGACTGCTCAGTCCGCCCGGCGGAGTTCAAAGCGAACACCCGGACGCCGGAGGTGAAGGCGGAAAACGGCACGATCTACGGCCAGGTGTTTCCGGCAAAGGACGCGCAGGGAAGGACGACTTCCGCAGAAATCCACTACTACCATTTGTGGCGAAAGGACTGCGGCGGCCACGGGCACCCGCTGGACACCGAGCATGTGGCGGTTCTGGTCCGTGCGTCTGACGTATCCCTACCCACGGCTACATGGAAGGCGTCGTATTGGTATGCAGCCGCTCATGAAAACACCGTCTGTGATGTAAGCCAGATCGCGCGTGCCTCCACGCTGCACGCCGAACATGCGGGCGCGACCGTGTGGATCTCCCCCGGCAAACATGCTTCGTATCTCAACGGAACGCTGTGCCAGCGGGGCTGCGGCGCGGATCGGTGCGAGCGAATGGTGGCCCTGGCCCCCGCAGCAGTGATCAACCTCGGTGAGCCGGGCTCGCCGATGAATGGGTCGACATTTACTTCCTCCTCGGCTTGGCCCTTGGCGGCCAAGATGTCGAGCTCGAACTTCACAGCCGCGCCGATCGCCCGATTGAACGATCTACCCGCGACCGACATCGCCTGGTTCAATCCTGGACGTCATCCCGTGCAGGGGATCATCGCTAACAGCAGCAGCACGGAGCAGGCGCTGGCGACGAGCGGGCACAACACGACCACGGCGATCTCTGTCGCCGGTAACTCCACCAGCGACGCCCTTTCGACCGCTGGGAACTCCACCGGGAACGCCCTGGAAAACAGCTACCGGCACACCCGGCATGCGCTGGGAAGCTCGGCGCGGCACGTGGGCGAAGCCCTGCACGTCACGCCCAAAGCCGAAGACACACAGCCCCAATAGAAGAGTCTCCCGTTGCGTCCGGTGCGGGGTCATTCCTTTCCCGTCTGCGAGATGCGCGCCGAGAAGAGCATGGCGACGCCCAGGCTTACGCAAATGGTCGCGGGCAGGTAGAGCGTTTGGCGGCCGAAGCGGCGGTTCAGAGCGTTGCCAACAGCCGCGCCGACTACCAGCCCCAGCAAGGGACCCACCAGGATGCCCCACTCCAGGTCCCGGTCGCCCATGGCCAGATTGCCAAGGCCACGGCCAATCTTGGCCAGCGACCCCGTCACATAGGTAAGTCCCAGCCCCACCCCTGCAATGCTTTCGATGACCGCGTTCAGCGCACCCATTGCAAGCAGGATCAGCACAAGCGAGGGCAGGGTCATGTCGGCCCTTGCCAGCGGGACCAAGCCATGAAGGCGCTCAAAGCCAGGAACTTCCGGAAGTATCTTGAACGCGGGGAGGCCGGCCGCCAGTGCGAGGGACGTCCCCACGTACACCAGCAGACCGGTGGCACGCCGCCGGCCGCTGAGCCTGCTCACCACGGCTCCAAGAGCGCTGCCCAGGACAAACAGAGAGACCACGATCAGCAGCTGAAAACCCCGTGCAGGGTCCGCGCTGCCAAAGGCGATGCCCATGCGTGTGGTGTTGCCGCTCATGAAGGAGATGAACTCCCCGGTCTGGTCGACGCCGACGGCATCCGTCATTCCCGCGACAAACGAAAGCAGCAGCGTAACCCCGACTGCCGGCAGGACGCGGTGGAGATGGGGTGCGTAATTCAGTCAGGTGCCTCCAACGCGTGCAGGGCGATTTCGCGGCCGCTCCAAGCAGAAGACAGCAAGGCAGGCCCTTGCGTCCAGCGTGGGTGCGGGTAGAGTGGTGAGCAGCAGGAATGGAGATTGGCATGCGTGGAATAAAGGCGGGAGTTGTAGGGGTTGTGATGTTGTGTCTGGGGGCAAGCGCGCCCAGGGCGCAGGCTCCACAGGGGCCAAGCGGACCGGCGGCCGAGGTGCAGCGCTCGTACAACGGGCTCAAGGCGAACATCGTAAAGGCAGCCAACAACATGCCTGCCGAGAGCTACAACTACAAGCCGACCCCCGAGGTGCGGACGTTTGCGCGCGTGGTGCAGCATGTCATCGAGGCGCAAGGACACAGCTGTGGCGCGGTGAATGGCACCGCGATGAGCGCCCTGCCCAAGGTGCCGGAAGATACCGCCGACAAGGCCGTCTTTACCCAGGCGCTGGAGGCCTCGTTCGCAACGTGCGACCAGGCGATGGCTTCGTTGACGGACGCCAATGCGACGGAGATGCTGATCGCCGGACAGGGCAAGCGTTCGCGCATCGGCCTGCTGTGGGGCACGGTGTCGCACGACAACGAGCAGTACGCTACGCTCGCCCTGTACATGCGCCTGAAAGGGCTGACACCGCCCAGCAGCGAGAAATAATTTCGTCTCCTGGCGAGTGATTAAGACTGCAGAAGCTCGTCGAGAAACCTGTTGCGGAATCTACCCTGGGGATCAAAGTCGCGGACGAGTTGTTCAAAGTCTGCGAACCCCGGGTAGAGGCCCCGGATCCGCGCAGGCGCCACCGTGAACAGCTTGGCCCAGTGCGGGCGCGCGTTGAAGGGGGCGAGTTTTGCTTCAAGGGCTGGCAGAAGCGCGCGCACACTGTCCATGTCCTGCTTCCAGGTGAAGTGCAGGGCGAGCGAGTCGCGCCCACAGGCCATGCTCATGGGCAGATCGTCCGCGGCAATCACGCGCAGTTCGCTGATCAGCAGGTGCGGCGTGATCTGGTCGCGCAGCTCCTCGACGGCAAGGATCGCGTCATAGCCCTGCTCAATCGGCACGAAGTACTCGGTCTGAATCTCCGCACCGGCCGAGGGCGTGTAGTCGAGCCGAAAGTGGGGAAGTCGCTCGTACCAGGGCCCCGGGATGCCCTCCTGCTCGGTGCAGTTCTGCGCGGATAAGTTCGGCAGCGGATGCAGCTTTGCTGTCTGCTTCGTGGCTCCGAAGAAGGTGTCGGGCAGGTAGCGGGGCGATGCGTCGGTCAGCTTGTGCTTCAGCCACACCTGCGTGGCGCGATGGTTTTGCCAATCTGTGAACAAGCTGACGCTGTAGGCCGTGCTGAAGATTTCGCGCAGGCTATGTTCGAGGTGGTCGAAGCTGAGGTCCTCATAAATCATCTGCGCTACCTGGTATGTCGGGACAACGGCAAGCGTGATGCCGGTGATAATACCCAGCGCCCCGAGACCGACGGCCGCGAGGCGAAAGACCTCAGGATCCTGACTGCGCGTCACGTTGATCTGCATGCCGTCGGCCTTGAGTATGTCCATTGCACGGACGGCAGTGGTGAGGCAGCCGTTGCTGATGCCTGATCCGTGCGTTCCCGTGGCGCAGGCTCCGACCACTGAGATGTGAGGCAACGACGCGAGGTTATGCAGCGCAAAGCCGCGTGCGTCGAGAAACGGCGCGAGCTCGCCGTACGTTACGCCGGCCCCCACAGTGACGGTGCACGCCGCTTCGTCAAGTGACATGGACTTCAATGCCGCGAGTGAGAGCTGCGTATCGTCACTGTCCGCGATGTGATTGAAGGAGTGTCGTGTGCCAATGGCTTTGGCATGTTCCAGCTGCCGCACGAGACGCCCCAGTGCGTCCGCAGAGGCAGACTGCACGAGGTGCGGTGCCCGATAGGTGTAGTTGCCCGCCCAGTTTGTGCGCGTACTCGTGACGGCTTCCTGCATGGTGGCCTGGTCTTCTGCTCCGGACATGTCTCCATGCTAGAGCTTTGCGGGTTCATGTGCATCACGGCGGCGCGGAGTGTCGCGACGAACCGGGGCTCAGGTAGAGTGGCAAAGATGAACGGGCAGGCTTCGGCACAAGGCATCAACACGCCCCGGCAGGTTTTGTTTGCCAGCCTGGTGGGTACGACCGTCGAATTCTTCGACTTCTACATCTATGCGACCGCGGCGGTGCTGGTCTTTCCACGGCTCTTCTTTCCGAAGACAGACCCTGCCGCGTCGACCCTTGCGTCTCTTGCCACCTTTGCCATTGCGTTTCTTGCGCGGCCCATCGGGGCTGCGCTGTTCGGGCACTTCGGCGATCGCATCGGCCGTAAGCGCACGCTGGTGCTAGCGCTGTTGGCCATGGGTGTCTCCACGTTCTGCATCGGGGTGCTGCCCACGTATGCCAGCATCGGAGTGGTGGCTCCGCTGCTGCTGGCGCTTTGCCGCTTCGGGCAGGGCATAGGGCTGGGCGGCGAGTGGGGCGGGGCGGTGCTGCTCGCGGTGGAGAATGCCCCGCCAAAGAAACGCGCGCTGTACGGGATGTTCCCGCAGCTGGGGGCCCCGTTGGGCTTTCTGTGTTCGGCCGGCGTCTTTCTTCTGC
>CAXTVC010000003.1:22509-26427 GCA_964247615.1 uncultured Acidobacteriaceae bacterium | reverse complement strand
CCCTTTCTGGCCAGCGCCGTGCTTGTGTTGCTCGGCTTGTATGTGCGGCTGGCGCTTACGGAAACGCCCGTCTTTGCGGCCTCAATGCAGCGCAAAGAACGTGTGAGCTCGCCGATGAAGACCGTGCTGCAGCGGCACAAGCGCGACCTGGCGACAGGCATCCTGGTGTGCCTGGCGACGTTCGTCATTTTCTACCTGATGATCGTGTTTGCGCTCTCGTGGGGCACGACGGCGCTGGGCTATAGCCGCAGCCAGTTCCTGCTGATCCAACTGCTGGGCGTGCTCGCCTTTGCGGTAACCATCCCCCTTTCGGCGGTGCTGGCCGAGCGTGGACGCCGGCCAATCATGATCGGTGTCACGATCCTTATCGGTCTCTTCGGTCTGGTGCTGAAGCCCCTCTTCACGGCGGGACCGGGCGGTGTGATGACCATGATGGTGCTGGGACTCGCGCTGATGGGCTTCACGTATGGGCCGCTCGGGACGGTGATCTCCGAGCTCTTTCCCACGCCTGTGCGCTATACCGGGAGCTCGCTCGCGTTCAGCCTGGCAGGCATCCTTGGCGCGTCGGTGACGCCCTACATTGCGACGTGGCTGGCGGGACACTACGGTCTGCAGTATGTCGGATACTACCTGGCCGGCTCAGCCTTGCTGACGCTGGGAGGCTTGCTCACCATGCGCGAGACCAGGGACGACGACCTTACTGCGCCCGTGCTGTAAGCCGTGGTCGCAGCGGGTAAGCTGTAGCCATGAATTCGCTCATTTCAGTGCAGTGGCTCGCCAGCCGCCTTCGTGATCCGCATATGGTGGTGCTGGACGCCACGCTGCCGCTGGTAGGCGTTCAACCCGTTGCTGATGTGCACGCGCGCTACCGCGCACAGCACGTCCCGGGGGCTGTGTTCTTCGACATCGAAGCACTCTCCGACAAGGCCACATCACTGCCGCACATGCTGCCCTCACCGGAGAACTTCAGCGAAGCCATGAGTGCTCTTGGCGTGAACGACGCGATGACGCTTGTGATTTATGAGCAGGAGGGCGTCTTCTCCGCCCCGCGCGCCTGGTGGATGCTGCGCACAATGGGAGCTCAGGACGTTCATGTGCTTGATGGAGGGTTGCAGGCGTGGATCGACGCGGGTTTTGACACGGAGACCGATGTCACGCAAAGGCCACGGGCGACGTTTGGTACGAAGTTGCAGCAAGGTGCCGTGCGAACCTTTGCGCAGATGCAGAAGCTGTTGACGGGTGGATCTGGCGGCGGTGAACAGGTGCTTGATGCGCGGTCGGCAGGGCGCTTTGCGGGATCGGCCCCGGAGCCCCGCCCCGGCTTGCCCTCCGGCCATATGCCCGGCGCCATGAACCTGCCTTACACCGCGTTGGTGCGGAACGGCCGCCTCAAGGATGCGCACGAGCTACGTGCCGCTTTCGCCGCTGCCGGAGCGGACTTATCCGCTCCCATCATCACCAGCTGTGGTTCTGGGGTGACCGCAGCCGTGCTGTCGCTCGCTTTAGAGCAGTGCGGCGCGGCGCAGGTGAGCTTGTATGACGGCTCATGGGCCGAGTATGCCCAGCAGCCTGAGGCTGTCGTGGTCAGCGGTGATCACTCAAAGTGATGACGGTTGAGAAAGCGTCAATGCCCCTAAAGTGCCACGCTGCGAAGCACGTTCTTTAAACTGCCAGCAATCCAATCGGCAGGTGGACTCGTTCTTAGTTCCGTGGGGCTGACCAGTTAGCCGGCCTTCGGGAGACGTTGAACGTGGAACGAAAATTGACAGAGTTAATTGAGAAAGCAGTATCGCGCCGCAGTTTCCTCGCCGGCGCTGGTGCTGTCGCCGCAGGAACACTTGTCGCAGGATGCTCTGACAGTGGCCCCGCAACAGTGATCACCCCCGTTACTCCCGTCACACCCCTGACGGACGCGGATTACCTGAACTTCGCGCTGAACCTGGAGTACCTCGAGGCCGAGTTCTACCTGCATGCGGCAACGGGAACCGGTCTAAGCGCGACAGACAGCGGCAACGCCACCAGCAAGACAACCATCATTGCCAATGCGCAGCTGACCGGCCTCACCGCCCTGCAGATGCAGTACATCAACGAGATCGCCCAGAACGAGTTGGACCATGTGCGCTTTCTGCGCGCGGCTCTCGGTCCGGCGGCTGTTCCGGCTCCTGCAATCGACCTGACCAACAGCTTCAACGGGCTGGCAACGCTGGCCAAGCTGGGCGCCACGTTCAACCCGTTCGACAACTACAACGACTACCTCATTGGCGCGTTCATCTTCGAGGATGTCGGTGTGACGGCCTATCACGGCGCAGCCCCGCTGCTGACCGACAAGGTCAACCACCTAGTCCCCGCGGCCGAGATCCATGCCGTCGAGGCGTACCACGCGGCTTCCATCCGTGCGCAGATCGTAGCAGCCGGTTCCGCGTTGATCACCACCGCCAATGCCGTACAGACCGTGCGTGCGAGCGTGGGTGGCGGCAAGGAGACAGTGCTTAGCGCGACGACGATCGTCGCCGCCGATCCGACGACGTCCGTGGGCTACAGCCGCACACCGGAGCAGGTCCTGGCGATCGTCTACGCCGGCGGCACCACCTCAGGCGGCTTCTTCCCCAGCGGCCTCAACGGCAACATCAAGAGCACAGCGGTTTAGGCACGGAGATCGACAATGGCAACGTTAGAAACACAGCATCTGGATGAAGTGATCGCAAGCAGCCGCCGCAAAATGCTTACGCTGGGCGGTGCCGCGCTGGCAGGACTGGCCCTGACCTCCGTTGCGAAGGCGCAAACCACCCTAACCGATTCGGATTACCTCAACTTCGCCTTGAATCTTGAGTATCTCGAGGCGAACTTCTACACCCTGGCAGCTACCGGCCAGACCATTGACCAGGTGGGTATCGGCATCACGGGCAGCGTTGGCACGCAGGGTGGGGTTACCACCAAAGCGGGCGGCCCGGCCTCCTGCAAGGTGCCCTTCCAAAACACAACCGTCGCCAGCTACGCGATGGAGATCGCCCAGGAAGAACGGAATCACGTCACCTTTCTGCGCGCCGCGCTGAATCAGACGACTGCCTTGGCGGTAGCACAACCGGCGATCGACCTGGTCAACAGCTTCAATGGCCTGGCGACTCTGCTGGGTGTAGGTCTGACGGCCTTCGACCCGTTTGCAGATGATGCCAGCTTCCTGCTTGGCTCGTACATCTTTGAAGATGTCGGTGTAACGGCCTACACAGGCGCAGCTCCGGCGTTGACCGTGAGTGGCAATCTGGACGCTGCTGCCGGCATTCAGGGTGTCGAGGCCTACCATGCCGGCCTGATCCGGACGGTGATCTACGCCCTCGACCAGAATCCCAACATGGTGAACGGCACCATGGTTCCCGCAGGAACCTTGAAGACGCTTGCGTCGGCTGTCTCGGCGTTGCGCGCCAAGGTGGACGGGTCCACGCCGTCGGCGACCAACCTGCAGGCTGACGATATCGGCCTCACGGGTCAGTCGGTCATGCTGAACGGCACGACCAACGTGCCTGCCACAACCATTGTCAATGCCACCACGACGGGAAGCATCAACATCCCGGCGAGTGGTTCCACCACCACCGGTTCGTTAGTCTTCGCTCGCAAGGCAACCCAGGTGCTGTCCATCGTCTACGCCGGTGGATCGGGCAAGGGCGGGTTCTTCCCGGCTGGTCTGAACGGCAACGTCAAGTAAATCTTCCGTACTGCAGGAAAAAGGCTCCACCCTCAAAGGAGGATGGAGCCTTTTGTTGTAAGCGTAGCCGTTTAGCTACCGCCGGCCGCCCCCGCCA
Source organism: uncultured Acidobacteriaceae bacterium (assembly GCA_964247615.1). GTDB lineage: Bacteria > Acidobacteriota > Terriglobia > Terriglobales > Acidobacteriaceae > Granulicella. The sequence goes on along the minus strand of CAXTVC010000003.1, from coordinate 22,630 downwards.
CCATCGTGGAAACCGCCTCCGCCGCCGCCGTGAAATCCACCTCCACCGCTGAAGCCACCGCCGCCATGGAATCCACCGCCACCATTGCCGCGGAATCCGCCGCCGCCGTAGCCACCCCCGC
>CAXTVC010000003.1:19510-22409 GCA_964247615.1 uncultured Acidobacteriaceae bacterium | reverse complement strand
CCGCCGTAGCCACCCCCGCGGTAGCCGCCGCCAGCGAAGCCGCGACCTGCGCCATAGCCACCCCGACCGTAGCCGTAGCCGCCGCGTCCATAGCCGTAGCCGCCACGGTATCCATATCCGCCGCCGTAGCCATACCCACCGCGGTAGCCATAGCCGCCACGCAGCCAGGGGCCGGCGCCGATGAAGAAGCCGTTAGAAAACCAGCTCGAGCCGTAGTAGCCGTAGGGAGCGCAGGCATAGGGGGCATAGCCGTAGTAGCCGTAGGAGCACGCGGGTGGGCCGTAGCCGTAATCGCCGCCGTACCCACCGCCATAACCGTACCCGTAGCCGCCGCCAACGCCTACACCAACGGAGACCTGGGCGCGCGCGAACGCAGCTGGAACAAAGAAGAGGGAAAATACAACCAGATATCGAAGAAACCGCATTGCTCGTCCTCCCGCGACCGGTACAGCCGGCCCGGCGACCCGTCCCACCATGGGAGGGTCCTGCATAGGAAGAGACACGGGCACGAGGAAAATGTTGTCCCGGAGCGCAAGTCTCGCGTTCAGACCTGCGGGGCCCTGCCCTGCGCGCCCCACCCTTACGCCCTGCCCGAGACCAGAGAAGACGAAGCTCCCCGGGACGCGGGCAGTTCCCGTCTGTTGGGACGCGCATGTATAGTGGCGGCGCTCCCCCAACTGGAGGTTGGAACACCATGTCAGAGTTGACCCTGTCCCGTCGTGCGTTGCTTGGCTACGCCCCGGCGCTAACATTTGCAGCAGCTGCAGCGCCCTCTCTTCTGCAGGGCGCACCGGCCCAGGCCGCGACCTTGCCGCCCGGGCTTTCACCCATGGCAGGCAGCATCGCCAAGCTGGAAGCGTCCATCGACAAGGCTTTTTCGTTTCAAAACTTCATGATGGATGCCTACGCGAGCGGGTCCACCGTGCGCCTCGCCCAGAGCTACAGCGACGAAGCCCTTGGTGCGACTGCCTTTACCTACGACAACGCAGTGGCCATCCATGCCTACCTCGCGAGCGAGGACGCAGACCTGCTCGAGCGCGCCATCATCCTTGGCGATGGTCTGTTGTACGGGCAGGCGCATCCTTACCCGTTCCCCCTCAACGATGGGCGTCTGCCGCAGGCCTTCTTCGTGAACGTACCGGCAACCGATGGTAGTGGGGCGTATGTGACGCCTGCTGCAGCGCCGTTTTACTTCTACGGCAGTGCCGTGGGCGATCAGGCCTGGGCCGGCATGGCGCTGGCGCAGCTGTACGCACGCACGAAGCAGGTCCGCTTCCTCACCGGCGCCCTGCTGCTGGCGAACTGGATCGTGTCGAACACCTACGATACGGCCGGTGCTGGTGGCTACCGCTTCGGCGCGGTCATCGCGTATGTCGATTACAACAACGTCTCGCAGCCGTCACCGAACGGGAAGTCGACAGAACACAACATCGACACGTTTGCGTTCTTCACGATGCTGAGCCAGCTTACGGGCGATGCCGCCTCCGCCTCGATGAACATGAAATGGTCAGAGCTCGCGCACCACGCACGGAAGTTCGTGCGTGCGATGTACAACCCGAAGGGGCCGTACTTCTACACGGGCACCTTGGGCGACCAGATCACGATCAACACCTCGCCCATTCCGGAGGACGTGCAGACGTGGTCCTACATGGCGCTGCTAAACAACGAGCACAAGGTCACGATCGACTGGGCACTGCGGCACCTGGAGGCCACGGACACTGCTGCAGCCCCACACAGCAGCCTCACGGGCTCACAAAGTATCCGCGGCCTCGTCTTCGATACGGCCAGCCTGAGCACGACGGCAGACGATCCGCAGGCGGTGTGGCTGGAGGGTACAGGGCACATGATCGCGGCGCTGGTGGCACGCGTGTTGCGCGGTCAGGACAGCCTGCACAACATCTACAACGACATTTCAACGGCAATCAGTCTCGTGCAGCAGTCGGTGCACGCGCAGGAGCAGCTGGGCGTGGGCAAGACAGCTGGCGGCAAAGCCATTCCGCAGGGTGAGGGCCTGGTGGCCGCGACCAGTGTCATGGACACAGGGTTCGGCTATACCTATGGGCCGTCGTTGCATGTGGGTGCCACGGGCTGGTACCTGCTGGGCGTGCTGGCGGCCAATCCGTTCCAGCTCGGGTACCGGGTGATCGCGTAGGACCTTCACACTGTCGGCACCAAAACAACAAAGGGAAGCAGCTCGTACAGGCTGCTTCCCTTTGTCGCGCAAGCTTTGTGATCGGTCGGGGCTTTACTCCTCTGCCAACGGCTTCGCCTGCTTGTTATGCATGGCGGCCTGTACAGACTCGGGCACCAGGCCCATCAACGCGCCTTCTACCTTGGTCAAAACGTCAGCGGCGTACACATGCTCATCTCCGGCCATGAGTGCCTTGAATCCCTGCTTTGCAACGTCGTAGGGCTCTGATGCCTTTTTGCCCTTTGTGCCGACCTGCGTGTCGTGCAGGCCTTCGCGATCGAAGAAGTTGGTATCGGTCGGGCCGGGCTGCAACGCTGTCACGGTCACGCCGGTGTCCTTCAGTTCAGAGCGCAGGCCTTTGGCAAAGGCCAGGTCAAACGCCTTTGAGGCGGAGTAGACGAGCTCGCGCGGTGCCACCATCTCGCTGACGATCGATGCGGTAATCAGGATCCTGCCTGAGCCCTTGGCGACCATGTGCTTTGCCGCATATTTCGCCAGATGCACGGTACCTTCCACGTTCAGCCTGACCAGGTTGATCTCAAGATCGAGATCGGTGTCGACGAACAAACCGCCCGATCCGATCCCGGCGTTCAGCGCGACCGCATCCACAGGACGACCCAGGGCTTCGACCTGGGCCCACAGGGATTTTACGCCGTCATAGCTGGCGAGATCGGCGTGAACAGCCGTAACCTGCACACCCAGCGCCTT
>CAXTVC010000003.1:1891-19410 GCA_964247615.1 uncultured Acidobacteriaceae bacterium | reverse complement strand
CCCACCGAGTTGTCATCGGTGTAGGTGAAGTAGCGCTTGCCGAGGATGTCCGAGGTGAGGTGCCCTTCAAAGCCGTTCTGATGGTAGGAGAGCTCGTTCTTGTACAGGATCTCCGGGCTGTCGACGACGATCTTGCCGCCCGTGGCAATGGTCTTGCCGCCAGCCGTGTAGTCGGAGTCGTAGGTGGACTTGCTGAAGGTGATGGAGTTGAACAAGCTCCATCCATTGTTGATACGGATGTTGGCTGCGCCGTCCACACCGTTCGTGGTCACGCCGCCCACGTTGGAGAGCAGCGATGCGTTGCCGGCAATGGCCGCGCCCTGTTGAATGGCAAGCAGGCGGTTGGAGAAGTTGCTGTGGAAGTAGCTCGCCTGCGCCTGCACGGGCTTGGCGGTGTAACGGTAGCCGGCCTCTTCGGTCCAGGAGCTCTCCGGCTTCAGGTTGCTCGTCAGGGCGTCAAAGCCGGCCTGCGAGGTGCCCCATGGCGAGGTGCCGAAGCCGTTACCGCCGGCCTGGAACGCGCGGACGTTCCTGGCCACATCGGCAAAGATCTCGCTGGCGGTGTTCAGCTTCCAGTCCGCGCCGAACTGCGGCAGGAAGGGCTTGCCGGATGTCAGCTTGCCCTGGGCATAGCTTGCCGCCGTAGCCGTGGGCGCAAGATTCAGGCCCTGGTTAAAGCCCGCCAACTGCCCATCGATCGTGGTCTCTACGGCTTTGAAACCGGCGGAGGCACTGAGCTTGTTCGTAAAGTGATAGGTGTCCTGGATATGCAGCTGGTACACGTGCTCGGGAAAGGTGTAGGCCCACTGCGTGTAGAAGGGGTTCGTGGGGAAGTCATACAGCGAGTGGCCCGGTGACGCCAGCGTGGTGCCATAGAAGCGCCGCGCCAGGTCAAAGCTCTCCTTCTCATACCAGCCGCCACCTTCAAGCAGATTCTTGCCGGTATCCCATGCCAGCGAGGTGACAAGGCCACCACGGCTGATGCCGTACTCTGACGTGCGTAGCGAGATCGGCGACACGGCCGCACCAGTCTGGTCGAAGCTGGGCAGGTACGGTGTGAACCACAGACCGCGGCCGTTGTTGCGATGGCCGTAGCCGGTGAGGGAGAAGGTCAGGTGCGGCGTAAAGGCGTACTTCACGCTCGCATAGGTAAGGAAGTCCTTGCGCAGGCCGGACGCGCCATAGTAGCCGACATCTTCGGGATCATTGCTGAGATCGCCAAAGCCCTTGGGCTGCAGGAGCGGGATGGCTCCCGGAAATGCGGTGGAGAGACCCGAGAACAGCGGCACACCGGTGTTGCCCTGCGCGTTGTAGGCGTTGGCTGCCTGCAGCGCGACACCCCAGTTGCCGAAGTTATCGACGTTGTAGCCGAGCGTGTTCACCCAGACCTTGTTCAGATCCTGGTAATCGACCTCGGCGCGGTTTGAGTAGTCGAGGTAGTAGGTGAACATCCCCTTGTTGCCGAGGGGCTGGGTCAGCTTGGCGTTGATCTGGTAGTAGTGCTGGTTGATGTCTCCCGCGCCCTTGAACTTGTCGGCCCGCTGGTACACGCCGGCGATGTAGAACTTGGTGCCTGCATGACCCAGGCTGCCGGAGTCAAAGCGCCCAAAGGTGCGATAGCCGGCGAAGCTGCCAAAGCTCTGCTGCAGATCCAAGCGGCGCTTGTCGTCGGGGTCTGCCGAGTAGAACTGGACTGTCGCGCCAAGGTTGCTGTTGGACGCCACAGCGAGCGAGCCCGTGCCCTGCGAAACGACCACATGACCCATGTCCTCGTCGATAATGGCGCGGCTGATATGCAGCCCATTCAGGTTGCCGTAGCTCATATCACCAAGCGGTACGTCGTCCAGCGTGAAGCCAAGCTGGTTCTGGCTGAAGCCGCGCACGCTGATGCGCAGCGCCCACTCGTAGGCGCCGTAGGGGTCGGCCTTGGTGACCTCCACCGAGGGCAGGTGCGCGAGCGCGGCGATGGGGCTGGTGCCGGGCGCGGATTCCTGTAAGAGGTCATGGCCGACGGTCTGGACGTCGCGGTCCTCGCCCGGCGCAGTGACCGTCACGGTTTCGTCGACGGAGATCTTCTGCGGTTTGGTGTTCTGGCCAGGCTGGTTCTGGCCGTTGCTATTCTGCGAGTCCACGGGCGCAGCACTCTGCGGGTTGCTGGTGGAAGTCTGAGAGCTCTCGCTGCTCTTGGGGTCATCCGCCGAGCTCCCCGCGGCCTTCTGCGCCGAGGCAATCAGCAGATTCCACTGCGGGTTGCTGCCAGGTGTGCCCGGCCCTGCCTGTACCTGCGCGGCGGCTGTGCCCATCACACCGGCGCCCGCGCACAACACTGCCAACTTCGTAAGCCTCATGGCTTCTCCTTGCCTCTTCTTCACTGGGGAACAGGAAGGAGCCTAGGAGTGCTGCATTGAGGCCAAGTTACCGGCGTGCGAATGCCTGATGAACGTCCGCTTCGCTGCCCGAAGCGGAACGCTCAGGGGTTAGGGCTAAAACGTAGCGAGCCGCACGCGCAGGACCTGCGCTTTGTCGGTAAAGTTCAGGCCGTAGTCGGTCTGATCGCCGTTCCAAATGCGGCTGCGGTGCCATTTACCGTCCTCGTACGTGCCCTCCTCCACGGAGACCCACATGCGTTGGTGCGGTCCGCCGGCCGGGGCCAGTGAGGTGAAGTCAACGCGGCAACGCACGCCCGTTACCAGGAACTCATCCGGTCCAAGGGCCACGAGAAGCGCCTCGCCCTCCGGCTTGGCATTGCCGGGCGCGGGCCGGTTGGAATAGAACGCGGGCAGGCCATAGGAAACAACGGCCTTCCACTGCGGCGCAGCCTCCTTACCGCGGGGGAACTCAACCTCTTCGCTGTGGACCGTAGGACTCTCTGCAACGCCGCGTACACGATCCTCGCGGTTCCATGCCGCCAACTCCTGCTGCATGGGGCCGGCGATGGCATAGTTCAGGGCAAACGGCGCGATGGTTTCGCTATCCATCTGCCGCGCGCCCAGGGGGTAATTGCTGTAGCCCGTCGTGTCGATCCCAAAAGGCGACCAGCCAAAGGCACCCTTACCCAGCGCCGCAAAGAAGTAATGGGCATAAGCCGTGCTGTTGCCAGTTTCGGGCACGAAGAAGGCATTCCAGGGCAGGGCGTACTGGTGCAATACCGCGATGTACTTTTCGTACTCGGGCATATAAATGTCCGGGTTCAGGCCGTCCAGCGTCGGCGCAACCGCATGCCAGAGCGGAAGCACGTCAAAGGTCGGGCCACCGCTCGCATAGGACCCAGGTCCATCAGGATGAATCGGATTCTGCAGGTCGGCATTGGCATACATCGGCAGCGGATAGGCACGCTTGCCGGCCGCCGCAATCTGCTCGATATAGTGAGCGACCGCCCATGCGTAGAAGTATTCATCGGCATCCGGACCAAAAACGGCTGTCCAGTTGCCGTGCGCCTCCGGCTTGCCCATGGCGGCCAGCACAGCATGCGGCACGGGCTCGGCAAACACCCGCTCGGCCGCGGCGGAGTGATCCCGCGTGCCACCCCATAGGCCCGATTCGTTCTCTACCTGCACCATCAAAACGGTGTGCTGCGGGTCGTTGGCCTTCAGGTGCTCCATCAGCGCGACAAACGCCTTACGATCCGCATTCAGCGACGCTTCGGCAAAGGGCGAGAGCGAGAACAGGGCCGTTCCATTCGTGCGGAGGGCCAGGGGAAAGCGCTTCGGGTCGCGTTTCACCCACTCGGGCGCGTAGCCCGGGCTGCCGTTCTTCCAGGTGGCGAACCACAGCAGAACGAGGTGCTTGCGGTGCTCGCGCGCCCCGGCAAGCAGCATGTCGGTCTCGGCGAAGTCGAAGGTGCCCTCCTTCGGCTCCAGGGCCTCCCAGTAGATGGGCGCCTCCACGGTATTGGCGCCGAGCGCGTCCACCGTGGACCACACCGAAGGCATGGTGGCAGGCCAGGCGGAGGAGTTGTGCATCTGCGCGCCGAGCATCAGGAACGGTGCGCCATCCACGATGAGGGCCGGTCGCGCCCCGCTGCGGTCAATGTGCGGCAGCGTGTCCGCCGCGGGGTTCTGGGCACTGATGGGAAGGCTGGCCAACAGGGCAAGGGCGAGAGTAAAGGCGCTAGGAAAGCGGGTCAACGTGGTTCCTCGGAAACAGAATAAAGCCGGCGATGCAGGTCCGGCTCGCTGGAAGGCGGCCCGTTTGCCTCTGTGTGGTGTTTGCGCAGGGAGATTTCTTGTCAACCTTAATGATCTGCCGTAGCAACTTTTGCAGGAAAGTCTCCGTCGTTACCGGATATGCCTTTCTTCCCCCGTGCTCTGTCGTCCGTGTGCCTGCTTGTCCTTGCTGTTCTGTTGTGTGGCGGAGGATGCAGTAGCTCGAGCCCGGCTGTGGCTCCAGGGACACCTGCAGGCCCGGCGTCGGAATGGGTAACGGCCTGGGGTGCTTCGTCCCAGAACGCAGTTGCCTCCTCAGCGAATCCTGGTGGCAGTGAGCAGAGCTTCCGTTTTCTGGTCCTGCCCTCCGTCGCGGGCACGCAGGAGCGGGTGCACTTTTCCAACTACTTCGGCACTACTCCGATCACCATCGGCGCAGCACGGCTGGCAGTCGCTGTGAGCGGTACGGGCTCTGCGGTCGATGCGACCCATGATGCCGGGCTCACCTTCAGCGGCGCCTCGACGGTGACCCTCCAGCCAAAGCAGGAGATTGACTCCGACCCGGTCAAGATCACGTACACCTTCGGCCAGTGGCTTGCCGTGTCGATGTACGTGCAGGGACAGTTTCCGGCCCTGACCCAGCACAACTCGCAGGTTTCCAACAACTACGCGACCGCCTCCGGCGCGGGCAACACCACCACGGACGCCACAGGCGCGGCATTCACGCAGACCAACCAGGAGTGGTATCTGATGGCACGAGTGGATGCGTACGGGCCTTATGCTGGCACCGTCGCCTTTTTCGGCAGTTCCTCAGTGGATGGCCATAACTCCAACTTCGGGAACACGAACGCCTATCCTGTACCGAATGTCGCCATTCCCACGCAGATTGACGAGCGGCCGACGGACTGGCTGGCGAAATCGTTGAACACGGCCGGCTACAGCCTGGGCGTTGTGAACGCCGGTCTGCTCGGCAATCCGGCCGGCGAGGATGCCAGCACGATGGCAGGTAATTCCATTGCGGGGGTGGATCGTTTCAGCCATGATGTGCTTGCGCTGCCGAACATCAAGGCCGTCATCATATACACGGGCGGCGTGGATCTCCGTGGTGACTGTGTCCAGGCGACCTCGGTGGAGACATCGCTCACGAACATCATTGCGCAGGCCCATACCGCGAACGTTCGCGTCCTCCTGGGAACCATTCCGCCATCGGAGTATTGCCTCAGTGCAGGGCCAGTCCCCACGGCGACGGACCCCTACAACGGCGACTTGAATCCCGGCCCGGAGAACAACGGCTCCACGCAGCGCCGGGCGGTGAATACCTGGATTCGCAGCGCCGGCGCGCAGCTTCCCGGGGTTGTTGGCATCGCGGACTTTGACAGCGTGCTCGCTTACCCGGCTCATCCCGACTTCCTGATGCCGCAGTTCTACAGCAACGACAACTTTCATCCGAATGGCGCGGGCTATGGTGTTCAGAACAGCGCCATCGCACTCTCGACTTTGATTGGACAATAACAACCGGCAAGGTTCTATGAAGCGTCATGCAGCGTTCATCCAGAGACGACGGATAACGGGTACTATTTCGGGCGTATGCGTACGCGGATTTCCCGGGCCTTCCTAGCCGGCTTGCCCCTTGTGCTGAGTGGTTGTGGAGGCGCGGTTCTCTCTTCGATGAGTACCGCTGGCTCGGCTTCTTCGGTAACTCCATCTCTCTGGGCGGGTGCCTGGGGCGCGGCGATGACCAACGCGAACGCCTCCGACAACTCAGGCAGTGAGCAGAGTTTCCGCTTTCTGCTCACGCCGACGTTGGGCGGCACGCAGGAGCCCGGGTCCGGAGAATGGTGGCGAGGTGCAGCGGCTGGCCCTGAACACGTGGATCCGTCAGGGGGGCGCCCAGCTGCCAGGCGTGGTGGGCATTGCGGACTTCGATACTGAGCTGGCCGACCCTGCCCGGCCGAACTTTCTACTGCCCCTGTATAACTCGGGCGATAATTACCACCCGAATGGCACAGGGTACAAGGCTGAATCAGGAGCGATCCCGCTGCAGCTGCTCGGAAAGCCCTAGACAAGAGCCACACCTGGAGAAGCCACAGTTGCCGCTACGGGTAGATACGATTCAGCGTCCGCGCGAAGGGAATCGTTTCGCGTACGTGGTCGAGGCCGCAGATCCAGGCGACGCAGCGCTCGATGCCCATCCCGAAGCCCGAGTGGGGAACCGAGCCGTACTTGCGCAGATCGAGATACCACTGGAAGGCCGCCAGGGGAAGACCGTGGGCCTCGATGCGCGATTTGAGCAGGTCGTAGTCGTCCACGCGTTGCGAGCCGCCGATGATTTCACCGTAGCCCTCGGGGGCGAGCACGTCGACGCAGAGGGCCTTGGTGGCGTCGTGCGGGTCAGGCTGCATGTAGAAGGCCTTTACCGCGGCCGGGTAGCGGTGGATCATGACGGGCTTGTCGAACTGGTTGGCGATGTAGGTCTCGTCAGGCGAGCCGAAGTCGTCGCCGTAGGTGTGCGGGTGCTCGATTTTGCCGGCCTTGAAGGCGTCTTCGAGCATGGCATGCGCCTCATCGTAGGTGAGGCGGGGGAAAGCGCTGCTGGTCTTCGGGTGATGCGCCGGAGCTTCGGTGGTGGCGGTGGTGGCTGCGCTACCCGGGCTTGTCAGGTTATAGGCCGGTGGGGCCTCGGCGGCGCTGGCTCCGGCGGGTGCGGAAGCGGATCCCTCCGCTGTGGCGGTTTGCGCCTCGGGTTGGTCGGATTTATCAGCGGCGGGGGCAAGAACGGCCTCAAGTTTTTCGAGGTTTCTGCCGATAACTACCAGGTCGGCACGATGTTGTTCCAGCACGCGCTTGACGATGTGGGTGAGGAAGCTCTCCGCGAGGTTCATGAGGCCGTCGAGGTCGAGGTAGGCGACCTCGGGCTCGATCATCCAGAACTCGGTAAGGTGACGGCGCGTCTTGGATTTTTCTGCACGAAAGGTAGGGCCAAAGCTGTAGACCTTGCCCAGCGCGAGGGCAGTGGCTTCGATATACAGTTGGCCGCTCTGGGTGAGGTAGGCTTTTTCGTCTTCGAAGTAGTCCATTTCGAAGAGCTCGGAGGTGCCTTCGCAGGCGTTGGGCGTAAGGATCGGCGGATCGGTGCGGGTGAAGCCGTGCGTGTCAAAATACTCCGCCGCCGCCCGCATAATGGCGGCGCGCACGCGGAGTATGGCTGACTGGCGCGGGGTGCGCAGCCAGAGATGGCGGTGCTCCATGAGGAAGTCAACACCATGCTCTTTGCGGGTGATGGGGTAGGGAGTGTCCTCGGAGATGCGCTGTGTGACGCTGACGCCGGTAACGTCGAGCTCGACGCCGGAGGGAGATCGCGCGTCCTCACGGACGGACCCGGTGACAACCAGGGAGCTCTCGAGCGTGAGGCCCTTCAGGGTGGCGAAGGTCTCTTCTGACACCTGGGCCTTGGGCACAATGCCCTGTACCGTGCCGGAGCCATCGCGGAAGGTGGGAAAGAGCAGCTTGCCGGAGCTGCGCAGGTTGTACAGCCAGCCGCGCAGAGTGATCGTCTGGCCGATATGGCTTTTTAGCTCGGCGATGGTGACGATAGGGACCGGAATGGAGCTTGGGGCAGCGGTGGTGTTAGGTGTTGCAGTGTCAGACATGTCGCTAGTCATTCTAGTCCGCTTGAGCGCGGGTAGAAGGAGCGGGTATGCGTGCCCAAAACGCCAACGGCCCGGAAAATGCTCCGGGCCGTTGTGCGACAGATGGGGTTAGGCCTGGGGCTGCTCCGTGCTCAGGGCGGCGGACTGCTGGGCCTGCAGCAGGTTGTTGGCTTCCGTTTCGGGGAAGGGGTGGCGCTCCGCAAGCAGGCGGAGTGGCTGGACAAACTCGTTCAGCACCTCCGGATGCAGACCGCGCACCCGCAGCAGCAGCTCCCCGAGCATGAGGCGGACGGGGAGGCTGTTCGGGTTGCGGAGGGCAAGATCGAAGAGCGTGCGCAGGGTTTCGCGCTCGCCGGTGACCAGGAGTGGGGCGTTGCGCGAGGTGGTTGCGCAGTTGATGCCGAGCAGCTGTTCGAGCAGGCGGAGGTAGATGTTGAGCTCGGGACCACGCGGGGGCGCATACCGCCCGCTCTGCGGTGGCTCGGGGGTATCACCGAAGTGCGTCACGAGGGGGATCGCAAGCTGCGGCCAAAGGGACTGAACGGCGCTGTGCAGCTCCGGCCAGGTCAGGCTCACGGTAACGGTGGAAGGCTCAGGGCGGTTCGCGGAGAGCTTGTCGCCGTCAAGGGAGGCATTCGCGGGGCGATCCGCTACGGAGGCTTCGCTGGCTGCCTCCAGGGACATGGCACCAGGGCCGTCCGCGGGCGAACCAATCGTGAGCTCGCTAGGGGACGTCCCGATGTCGATAGCCGTTACGTTGGAGGCTTCGGCTTCAGAAGCAATCTCAGCCGCTGCCGGCACGACACGCATGGTCACGGTCGCACCTCCCGGCGTGGCCTCGATGTGGGTCGTTACGGCGGCTCCGGCGCCGGCGTCGCGGGCATAAGCGGCGGCGGCATCGTCGGGCCAGGGCTGGCTCAGCATGGCAAACCCGGCGATATCGGCCCAGGGGACCAGCGTCTGGGTGTCCAGAGTCAGCAGGGCAAAGGCGTTTTCCGCGAGGTACAGCGGCAGCGCCCGGCTGAGGCGGCCGGCGGAGTCAGCCAGCGCGGCGAAGTCAGAGTCCGGCTGGACACCCGCAGCCTGCTCGGGGAGCGCGACCGAAGAGCCCAGAAACAGCACGGTGCCACGGCGGGGGCTCTCGGTCTGGTAGAGCTGGCGGCTAGGGGTGCTGGGTGGCAGCCAGATGGGTCCGTCAATCCGCAGCAGCTGGGGCTGCGGCGGGTTCTGGGCGGCATGGGCCATCAGGTCGCGGCGGCGGATCTCGATCTCCCACGCACGCAGCTGCTCGGACATCTCGGGCTGGTTCAGCCGTGCGAGGTCACGCACCAGGGTGAGTGCCTCGGCCGGCTGGCCGCTGTCCAGCGTGGCGCGGAGCAGATTGTTGCCTACGGCGATGCCGTGCACCTCGGGGTCATAGGCCGGGCGTACGAGGCGAAGGGCGTCCTCCAGCAGGCCAAACTGGCCCAGATCGCCGCTGACGCTCTGCAGCAGCAGCGTGGGCGCGGGGCGTCCGGAGCTCTCGATGGCCTGCTTGTAGAGACCAACGGCGAGGGTGCGATTGCGGGCTTCCAGGGCGCTGCGGCCGAGCCAAAGCAGGGGCAGCCAGGCACCGGGCAGGGTCGCGACCCGCTCCAGCGACGACTGCCAGCCGAAGTCGCCTTCGCGCTCGCGGCTGCGTGCGGCATACAGGCCGACAGCGGCCTCATCGTTGGGATTGGCCTCGATCGCGCGCCAAAGCGTGGCGTCGGCTTCGTCGAGGCGGTTCTGCGTGGCCTGCGCACGGGCCAGATGCGTCAGGATCGTCGCCGAGGGCCCAAACTGGCCCAGGTAGGTAACCAGAACGTCTTCCGCCTCGGCGGGCTGGTTGGCGGCGAGCAGCACCAGGCCATGCACGGCGGCGCCGCGCTCGGGGTTGGTGTCGATGCTGTGCAGGTGTGCGGCCGCGGGCACAAGTTCGGCGGCACCCCCGGTCTGCAGGGCGTCCAGCAGGATGCCAGAGAAGGCATCAGGGTCGTTTTTGGCTTGATCCAGGGCTTGGGGCAGCAGGTCGCGCCGCCACTGGCTGATCGGGATCAGAACCTCACGGCCGAATTCATCAAAGGCGCGGACGTTGGGCTCTTCACCACCCGGTGCGTCCGAGGGCTGGCCGGCGGCCGCGGCCAGGTTTGCCACGGCGGCGGTGTTTGCGGCCGCTTCCGCGGCGGAGGGAGCCGCTACGGGAATGGCACCTGGCAGGGGTGGGGCGGGGAGCGGCGTAGGCGTGCCCGGTACAAGTTGCGGGCCCTTTTTGCGGAATTTATCGAGCAGACTCATCGCCTTCCATTATCAGGTCTGGCGAGACGTTGCGGGTATCGGGGCGGAGGCGTCGGGCAAACGAGACCCGGTTAGCCCGTTCGCAACGTGGCTCAGGGCGCCTGCAGTAGCCGAAACTCGACACCAGCTGCGTGATTGACCCGTTCTGTCAGGGGCAGGTCAAGGTCAGCCAGCGGGATCTCGCGCAGGTGCGGCCCGGTGATCAGCAGCGAGGTTCGCGTCAGGGCGTAGTTGCGGATCTGCTCCGGCCGTCGACCGTCGCGATAAAAGATCGTCACGGCGTCCTCTTCAGCGGGCGGTGCGGGCAGGGTGATCACCCTCAGTGGGGCTTGCTGGCCGTAGGCGTACGGCGCGTAGACCATGGGCTGGCTCGCGTCCGTCGGTTGTATAGGATACGGCTGCGGGGACTGCGTCTGGGCGGGATCCATCGCCTGGTCTCCGTACGCGTACGCGGCTGAGGGAGCGCCTGGCTGGAAGTCTCCGCCCGCGTAGGGGTCGAAAGGCGATGCCCCATAGGCGGCATCGTCGTAGCCAAAGGTATCCGCGAAGTCCCAGAACGGCTCGACGTAACCGAAGTTCAACGGGCCGGCAAACGCGTACCCGCCATACCCACCACGGGCACGGCCACCACGTCCGCGGTAGGGGGCGCGGCCGGAGTACGGAGTACCCGTTCGATAGCCACCGTAGCCCGGCGAACCGAACCGGCTGCTCCCATAAGCCCTGGTTCCATAAGGGCGGGATGTCCCGCGCGGACCGTAGCCGCCGTAGGCGGGACGAGCGAAGCCAGACACACCGGATCGGAAGCTGCCGGCACGCGCACCGAAAGAGCCTCCGCCGTGAGCAGCACCGCTGAAGCCCCCACCGAAGCCACGGCCGCCGAAGCCGCCAGCATGCCCCATTCCCCCGCCGCGCATGCCGCCGCGCTGTGCGAGCGCGGGCATGGAAACGAAGTAGAGAAACAGCGCAAACGCGAGGGAGCAGCGCATGGCCGTAAGTCTACGCCTGGCGACTGAACGCAGTCCGCATGGCCATAAAAGAGCCCCCTTCCAGAGGGCAGGTAACGTGGCTCGGCGCGCGCTCGAGCCCTCGGCAGGGTGGGGTAGTCTGTACGCAGAGTCCCCATAGGTGTCTGTTCATGCGTCTTCGCGTCTCTGCTGTACTGTGTCTTTTTCTGACCTTCCATGCCTTCGCTCTGGAGAAGCAACCCCCTGCCGAGTTCCACGCGCGCCGTGTCGCGCTGGCGGGGAAACTGAACGGTGGCGCAGCCCTGTTGTTCGGTGCCGATGCACCTGTAGAGGAGTACCTGTCCTGGCGGCAGAACGATGACTTCTACTACCTCACCGGATGGAACGAGCCCGGCGCGGCGCTGCTAATCGAGGCGGTTTACACGCCCTCGCCAATCACGTCCCCGCTCCCGGGCACACCCACAATGGCGGCCCAGCCCTATCGCGAAATCCTCTTCCTGCCTGAGCGCAACCGGCGCATGGAGCTGTACACCGGCGTAAAGCTGGATGCCGCGACCGCGAATGCCGCCACGATGGCCGGCGTGGATGAGGTGCGGCAGCTCAAGGACCTGCCCGCGGAGCTTGTCCGCATGAGCAGCGGCACCGCCAGGGCCGCGCACATCGCCACGATGGGCCACGATCGCAAAACGGAGGCAGCCCTGCAGCTGTGGGCAGCTTCCGTGGCGCGGCCCGTCCCACCGACAACTGAGTTGAGCACCCTGATCCAGCCCCTGCGTGCTGTGAAGTCGCCGGGCGAGATCGCCCTGCTGAAGAAGGCGGCAGACGCCTCGATTGCCGCGCACCTGGCCGAGATGCAGGCCGTGAAGCCGGGCGCTTCGGAGCGCACCATCAGCGGGTTGATCGACTACAAGCTGATGGAAAATGGCTGCGAGCGGCCGAGCTACCCGTCCATCGTCGGCTCCGGTGCCAACTCCGTCATGCTCCATTACATGGCTAACGAGAACATCATGCGCGATGGCGATGTCGAGGTCACGGATGCCGCCGGCGAGTACTCGATGTATGCGAGCGATGTGACGCGCACGCTGCCGGTGAACGGGCATTTTACGCCGCGGCAGCGAGAGATCTACGAGATCGTGCTGGGAGCGCAGCGTGCCGCCGAGGCCTCCTTCGTATCAGGCAAAACCTCACAGCAAGACCTCGACAAGACCGCGCGGGACTACATCGCCACGCACGGCAAAGACCTCCACGGAGCGAGCCTGGACCGCTACTTCCTGCACGGCGTAGGGCACTCCGTCGGCATCAGCGTGCACGATCCCTTCGATATGAAGGAGCCATGGGGACCCGGCGCGGTCTTCACCATTGAGCCCGGCATCTACATCGCAGAAGAAAAGATAGGTGTTCGCATCGAAGACACCTACTACGTCGATGAAACGGGTAAGCTGGTGGACTTCATCGCCGCCCTGCCGCACACGGCCGACGAGGTCGAAGCTGCCATGCGACCCGCAAGCGCAGCCACTGCAATGACCAGGCACAAGCACGGGGAGGCACGATGATCGTCGTTGAAGAGTTCGTGGAGCTAAGCACCGCGTGGGGCCCTATGCGTACGCACATTACCCGCCCCGCCGCACCGGGCCGCTACCCGGGGATCGTGTTCTATACGGAGATCTTTCAGGTCACCGGGCCCATCCGGCGCACGGCAGCCATGCTCGCAGGACACGGCTACCTCGTCGCGATTCCGGAGGTCTATCACGAGTTCGAACCGCAGGGCACGGTGCTGGCCTATGACCAGGCCGGCTCAGACCGTGGCAACGAGCTCAAATACGCTAAGGAGGTCGCCAGCTACGACGCCGATGCACGCGCCGTATTGGACCACCTGAAAGGACGCGAGGACTGCACCGGCAAGCTAGGCGCGATGGGCATCTGCCTCGGCGGGCACCTGGCTTTTCGTGCCGCGCTGGAGCCGGACGTGCGTGCCACGGTCTGTTTTTACGCGACCGATCTGCACAAGGCATCGCTCGGCAAAGGGCAGCACGATGATTCCCTTGCTCGTGCCGGCGACATCAAGGGAGAACTGCTGATGGTGTGGGGACGGCAGGATCCCCACGTTCCACTCGAAGGCCGCATGACAGTGCTGGCGCGCCTGAATGAAGTGGGAGTTCGCCTCGCGTGGCACGAGGTCAATGGTGCACACGCGTTTCTACGCGACGAAGGTCCGCGGTACGACCCTGAGCTCGCCTATGCGCTGTATGGGTTCGTCTTCGATTTCTTCCATCGCCGGCTGGCCGCGGGCGATCTGTAGCGCACAGAGTCTCCACCCAAATGAAATTTGCTCCCTGTCGGTACGAGACGACAGGGAGCGTTTTTACTTTGCGTCTCAGCCATCCTGAGGCTACAAGTTGGTTGCGTGTCTGGAGAAGAATCATGACGTTTCGTAGCTATGTGATGAATGTGTCCATCGTGGGTTTGTCGTTGTTCTGTAGTGCCGCAAAGGCCGCCACGTTGTGTGTCAGTAGTGATGGCAGCTGGCCCTGCTACACGCACATCGCAGCCGCTGTGGCAGCAGCGGCTCCGGGAGACACGATTAAAGTCGGTCCGGGCACGTATGCCGAAAGCATCACGGTCACCAAGGCCGTATCAATCACAACCGAAAGCGCCATTGTGGACGCAACCGGGCTCAGCCGCGGCTTCTTTGTCGACGGCATCGCAGCGCCCGGTCTAAGCGGCGTCAACATCTCGGGATTCACCATCCGCAACGCCAACTTCGAAGGCGTGCTGGTGCTGAATGCCTCCGCGGTGACGTTGTCGAACAACACCGTGACCGGCAACAACCGCTCGATCTCACACCCGACCGGGACGTGCAAAGGGCTCGAAGCCTTTGAGACGAACGAGGGTGCGGACTGCGGCGAAGGCATTCACCTGCTCGGCGCGGATCACTCGATTGTGACCAACAACACCTCGGTGGGGAACTCCGGGGGCATCCTGCTCTCCGATGACACCGGGGCGACGCACCACAACCTGATCAGCTTCAACACTGTGAGCGAAAATCCGTATGCCTGCGGCATCACCATGGCTTCCCACGTGCCCTTTGGCATCGCGACGAAGCCCACGCCCATCCCTGGCTTCCGCTTCGCTTACGGCGTGTACAGCAACACCGTCTACGGCAACCGCTCCACACGCAACGGGCTGTCCAATGGTGGAGGAGCGGGCGTGGGTATCTTCGCTTCGGCGCCGGGCACCATGGCGCACGACAACGTGGCTGTCGACAACTACCTCGCAGAAAACGGCTTGCCTGGCATCGCGATGCACGCGCATGCACCGGTGCAGAACCTCAATGACAACATGCTGGTGGGTAATACGGTCGTAAGCAACGGGCCGGATACTCAGGACGCGGCTACACCGGGAACGGCGGGCATCAACATCTACTCGCTAACTCCTGTCACGGGCAACATGTTCGTCGGCAACCATGTGCAGAACGAGGCCTATGACGTAGCCGTCAAGGTGCCTGCGCCCGTGCAGGTGCAGTTCAACTCTCTGAGTGGCAGCGGCGTGGGAGTAGCGAATCTCGGCGTGGGACCAGTGATTGCCACAGAGAACTGGTGGAGTTGCCCCGCTGGCCCTGGCGCCGCTGGCTGTTCGAGCGTCTTCGGCCCGAGCGTGCAATGGTCACCCTGGTTGACGATACCCACACCTGGCCAGCCCAGCTTCTAGAGCCAGGACATTGCAAAGGGGGCGCGACTTGCTGCAGTCGCGCCCTTTGTTTTACGCAGGCACTTCGTCGATGCTCGCCGGCTCGGCACGCTCACGGTCATTGCGTTGCACGCGATACTTGATTGCCTCCTCATAGGCTTTAAGGCGCGAACGCATGATGCCTCCTAGCGGACGATGCGCTTCCAGTGCATGCCACGGACTGAACGAGAGACGCTCATCAACGAAGGTCTGCCGGCTATCCGAGTAGGTGTCCTGCGGCGTCACGGTGATGCGCGCCACGGTCTGCCACGGGCTCTTCTCTTCAGGCCATTCCTTATCGGCTTTCTCGACAGGGAAGTCTTTGTCCTTCTCCTCGGCATTGGCATCATCCGGCGCAAGAGCAAGCTGGGCTTTGACGTCCCACACACCGGTCTCATGGCGGAAGAACTTCTTGATCATCTCTTCCAGCGCGTTGTAATCCGCACCAAGATCGACCGATTCGCCGGTCAGTTTCTTCAGTACGTCATTCCCGGGCGCGAACCCGATCTTGGCAACGTAGGCGCCATAGCGCAACGGGGCCACGGTAGAAAAACTCTCCCCCAGGATGTGTGTCGCGGGCGCACCGATGCCCTCAAGCGTAGCCGACGGCAAATGGACCGCCTTCAGCACGGCATTCGTCGCACGCGCAGCCACAGAGACAGCGTGCTTCACGTTCTCAGGAGTGTCGAGGTTCTTGTCGAAGAGCTTGATCTGCTCGAGAAACCCCTTCGGATCCGGCGCGCCAAAGGCATTGGCGCTGATGCAGACAAAATCCTGCGTCGTCCCGCCTTCGTGGTTTGCGGTTTTGTCTCCCTCGACGTTCAGCACCTTCAGCGCAAGCCCACGCGGACTCGACACATTGTCGGCCAGCATGTCTCCGGGATTGGTCGAGAAGCGCATGATCACCGGGTAACTCTTCGGCTGGGCAAAGAGGCCCTGTGCCAGCGGCTCCGGCAGGTTCGGCAGGACCTCCAGCGTACCTACGAGGATGCCGTGCGACTTCGCATGCACCGGGCGGTACGCATGCCGGTAGCGGGTCGCCATGTGGCGGGTGATGTGCTGCATGGTGCGGGACAGCTCGTCAAAGGTGACGTGCTCATCCGGGGCGGGCTGTTCAACGCCCGGGCTGTATGAAAGTAGATTTTGAGGCAGGGTCGACATGAAACTCCTTGCAGGCGGCGATGCAACACCGCGTTCAGCATACGATGCGACCGATGTTTCAGATTTGCCCCGCCCTAGTCACCGGCGGCCTTGCCAAAGCCGTGCCGCTTATCCTGCCCGCCGGTAAGCTGGCCGGGCTTGTTGCCTTTGGATGGATCGCGCGCGATCAATTCGCTGTCGCCCCAGGTGGTCGGCGCGAACTCATCTTTCGCCACCGCGTGACGCACGTTGTAGCCTGCCGCTTCCATCGCCGACACCGTAGCCCGGGGAAAGCTCCCCTCGAACTCCAGGTAGTCAGGCAGGTATTGATGATGGAAGCGCGGCGCGTCGGCAGCGGCCTGGATATTCAACCCGTTGTCGACCACGCTGATCAAGTCATTCGCCACGGTCGTGATGATCGTCGATCCGCCCGGTGACCCCAGCACCAGGCGCAGCTGCCCGATGCGGCACACCGGGCCATGCCCCATCGCGATCGGCTTGCCGTTGGCTCCTGTCGGCGATGGCATATGCGGGCAGATCGACGGTTCGGCCACGATGGTCGGCGTCATCGAGCTCAGCGGCCGATGTCCGGGCGCAATCGCGTTGGCTGGCCCCTGGATCAGGCCAAAGCCATTGGGAACCCCCATCTTGCTCGCAAAATCGTCCATCTCGTCGTTTAGCAGAAAGCCAAGCGGCTCCACGGTGACGCCGGAACCAAAGCCGAAATTCAACGTGTACGTCATCGCTACAGCATTGCCGTCTGCATCGACAACGGAGAAATGCGTGGTCTGCTGTGACTCATGCGGAGCGGCCTCGACCTTCGGTGGCGCAGGCAAGAAGCCCGCGGGTCGTACGAGATCCCTGGAGGGTGTCGGCTTTGTAGTGTCGATGGTCTTGCGCCACGCGTCGGCGTAGGGCTGCGAGGCCATCTGCTCCAGAGGAATGGCATTGAAATCGGGATCGCCCAGATATTCGGCGCGATCAAGGTACGCGCGGCGAAAAGCCTCGGCGATCAGGTGAATCTGCGCCGGAGACCGGTCCGGCCCGACCTTTGTGAGGTCATAGCCGGAGAGGATGTTCAGCGTCTCCAACAGGGCAATCCCACCGGAGCTGGGCGGAGGCGACGTAATCACCTCCAGGCCGCGGTAGTGCCCAATCAACGGCTCGCGGTCCTTCACCTGGTACGCAGCAAGATCGGCAGCGGTGATCAAGCCGCCATTCGCCTGCTCAAAGGCTTCAATCTGCTGTGCCATCACACCGCGGTAAAAGTCATCGGGGTTGGACGCGATGTGCTCCAGCGTGCGCGCCAGCTCCGGCTGCTTGAGCCGTTCGCCCGCCTTGTAGAAGTCACCGTCGCGCTGAAAGATCCGGTGCGATCCGGCCGAAACCGCAAGACGGTCCGAGGTCAGGTCATGCGCCTCGGGTGCGGTGAGCACCCAGCCCTCCGCCGCAAGCCGGATCGCCGGCTGCATCACGCGCCCCAGGCCAAGCTTGCCAAAGTGCTGCTCGGCATACACCAACCCGGCTACCGTGCCGGGTACGCCGGAGGCTTTAGCGCCCACCGTCGACATCTTCGG
>CAXTVC010000003.1:0-1791 GCA_964247615.1 uncultured Acidobacteriaceae bacterium | reverse complement strand
GCGAGCCCTGCATCGGTAGCGTCGTGGTGAATGGTCACCACCATGTCATGCTGTGCGGTAACGGGCAAAGCGGGGGGCGTGGTTCCCTGTGCAAGGGAGCCGCACACCGGAACCGAAACCAGGGAGAACACAGCAGTAAAACGGGAGACGAAGCGGCGCATCTTTGCTCCGGAAGGGGAAAGTAGGCCCATCATACGGGCTGGCTCTCCGGACCCTCGCCGCGAGCTGCTTCTAGGCTGTCTTTCCTCGGCGAACAAACCGCCGTATCCACTGGACAGCAAGGAACGCCAGGGCCACGATCCCAACCAGCAGACCCAGGGGAAAGCCCACATGCTTGTAGGTGTTCGCAAAGTCCACCGTCTTGTGGGTGACACCCGCGTAGACGCCGAACCAGATGATGGCGAGGAACGTCGCCAGAAAGAAGGTCGTCATGCCGGTCGCCAGGCCAATCAGCAGGGATTGAAACAGGCCGAGGTCGCCCATGGGGATCCCAAAGATCGTGCCCTCGCCGCGGGCCTTTTCGACATGATGTACGGATGCCATCAGCTATAGAATAGACCGATGGCCGAAGCTGCAGGAGATGGACTGGGCGTAACGCTTGTGAGGGCGTCACAAATTGCAAGCGAAACCGAAGAGCGCCGTTCTCCAAATGGGGTCCGATTTGCCACATACGGCGAAACCGGCGTCCCGGGGCCGGATCTCGATCGCATGCTGGAGGCTGTCCCGGAGCCGATCGCCAAGGCACTGAAGGGCAACACCTATTTCTTCGTCCCGGTAGCGCTTCGCGAGCCGGACTCGATCGAATCGTCGCGGCGGAACCGCCCCGAAACCCAGGATCACGCCATGGTCGCCCCGTCCTGGACCGAGGACCTGAGCGATGCCGCCATCTGCCACCGCAACGTGGAGCTCGATCCCGGCCATCGCGGCGTCTTCATCTCCACCCGCCTGATGGGCGACCGCTTTGCCCTCAGCTTTGAATTCTTCATCAACGTCGCGCATGCCTTTGTGGACGAGGCCGGTGTGCCGGAGCGCTTTGCCGAGCTCGCCTGGGGACAGGCCCTGAGCCACGTGCGCGGTGAAACCAGCCTGGACGGCTGGGAAGCGCGCAACCTGGCACTCGGCCGGCCCGCCGACTGGGAACCGGAAGCTCCCTCCACGCCGGCCAGCACCCGGCGCGCACGGGCGTTCGGTTCAGGGGTTGGCGGCAGCCGCAGCTTCGGCGCACCCGCTTCAGGCAGCCCGGTACAGGGCGTCCTCCCCGCCATCAGCGGGGCAGCCGAACCCGCGATCAACGAAAAAGAGAAAGCCTCTTTCGTCGAGACCGCCTTCTCCGACGCCATGGCCATCTATCTGCTCTCGCTGGCCCTGGACTTCGATTACAGCGAACTCAAAGAGCGGGACTACCCCTTGCTAGCTCCCGGCGCCCTCGCCGACAGGCTCCGCCTTGTCGCAGAGCTCTATCCACCCAACACCGGCTATGAGTTCGCCCTGCGCTACCGCCGCCGCGCCTAAAACCGATCGTTCCACATCCGGGAGCAACACAGGCAATGGCTCGACCTCGTGTACCTGCCTCCCCGTTGTCCTGGTTTCGATGGACGTGCGGCCTCGCGCTTGTCCTGGGCGTTGTTGTAGCGGTAGGGGCCAGCTTGCGCTGGCCCCTTGTCGGCGACGCTTCACTGATGCACTACATCGTCTTCCTTCAAAGACAGGGGCTGGTCCCCTACCGCGACATCATCGACGTCAATTTGCCAGGCACGTATGCCTTTGAGGCGCTGGCCATGCGCTGCTTCG
>CAXTVC010000002.1:80406-101724 GCA_964247615.1 uncultured Acidobacteriaceae bacterium | reverse complement strand
GAGGCGTTGTGAAACTGATGCGGAGCGTTCGCCGGCACGTGCACCGTCATCCCCGCTACCGCTGTCGATTGCTGGCCGCGGAAGGTGAACTGCACCTCTCCTTCGAGCAGGACGAACGTCTCTTCAAAGTCGTGCCGATGCGGGCCGGGGCCGCCGCCTGGCGGTATGTGCATGTCAATGACGCAGTAACGGCCGGCAGTGTCCGCCCCGTTCACGGTAACGGTATAGGTGTCCCCCACGAGACCGATATGCGGCAGGCCGGCGTCAGTGTCAGCCTTCACGGAAACCAGCGATCGCGTCGGGTCGTCAGCCGGCAGTGCTGCGATGGGTGCGTTGCTATCGGGCATGGAAGTCTCCTCGTTGAAGCTTAGCCGCCCGACGATTCAGGGACCACAGCGCCCAACTGCTTGCGGCCGCCTTCGCCCCACCACAGGCACAGTCCCATAAAAAGCACTGCTCCCACCGCGCACTTCACGGCAACAGGGGCATGTGTTGGCGAAAGAAAACCCTCAAAGCAGCCAGCGATAATCAGCAGCGGAATCGTTGCCGAGACAAGCTGCACGGCTTCGCTGCCGGCCTTGGCAATCGAGTCCCGCCGGCGCAGCTGGCCGGGAAACAGGATGCCTGCCCCGAGCCGCAGGCCGGCCGCGCCCGCGAGCATGATGCTGGGGATCTCCAGCGCGCCGTGCGAGACCATGAACGCAAGCAGGCTGCCGGCCATCCCGTGCTGTGCGCAGCAGGCCAGTACCGTGCCGATCTGCAGGCCATTATTGAACAGCAGAAACAGCGTGCCCAGGCCCCCGGTAACGCCCGACGCAAAGGTGAGGAAGCACACGGAGATGTTGTTCGTCATGATGCCGCTGGCGGCCTGCGGCTTCATGCTGAGTACAGCGTCGGTCCACATCTGGTGGTGGTTGATCTTGTCCATCATGGCCGGGCCCAGCATCAGCGCGGCGAAGTCCGGGCGCAGCAGCTGGATCAGCATGCCCAACCCGAACGTCAGCAGAAACACGGCCGTCGCCATCCAGATATACGGCAGCATGCGCCGCAGCAGGCGCGGATAGCCGTGCGCGAGAAAGTTCCAGAGGCTCACGAACGAGATGCTGCGGCCGGAGTAAACGTAGTTGTGCGCGCGGCCGACCAGGCGGTTCAGGTATGTCTCCAGCGAGCGCGACGACGGGTCGGCGCGCACCGCCGAGAGATCCGCCGCAGCCTGCCGGTAAAGCAGCCCCAGGTCGCGCAGCTCGGCGCGGGGCAGGCTCTTGATGCCGCCGCTTCCTACCTGCCCGAGCAGCGATTCCAGGCGGGACCAGTTACCCTTACGTTGTTCTATCCACAGATTGGTGATCATTGCGTTATGAGCAGCAGCTTTGAACGGCGCGGGTTCGCCGACCAGCTTAGCATCGAGACGCCCGAACAGGTCGCGTTGGAGTTCCCCGTCGCCGGCATCGGCAGCCGCTTTGTGGCGTTGCTGCTGGATCACCTGATCCAGTTCGGCATCCTCCTGGTCGTGGTGCTGGTGGTCATCGCCGTGATGGCGGCTGCAGGCAGGCACGGCGAAGAGACGATGGGCGGCAAGTGGTTCCTGGCCGGCGTGGGATTTCTCCTGTTCCTCGTCTTCTGGGGATACTTCGCCCTGTTTGAGGCATTCTGGCACGGCCAGACACCCGGCAAGCGCGTGCTGAAGCTGCGGGTCATCAAGGACACCGGACGCCAGATCACCCTTTTCGAAGCCCTGGCGCGCAACCTGCTGCGCCCCATCGATTACCTGCCGAGCCTGTATCTCGTGGGGGTCATCACGATGCTGACAAACAAGCGAAGCAAGCGACTGGGCGATCTCGCAGCGGGCACGGTGGTGGTGCATGAGCAAGCTGATGCACAGCCACTGCTGTGGAGCGGCACCGTGCCGCACGCAACGGGGCTGTTTACCCCGACTTCATCTGGAGGCGACACGGGTGCCGCATGGGCACGCTCAGGATCGCCGGTCGAGGCGCTGTTCCCGGCGGACGCCGTTGCTCGGCTATCCGGGAACGACCTCGTCGTCATCGACGCCTTTTTTGCGCGGGCCCTGGACCTCCCCCTGCAGACACGGGCCGCCATGGCCTACCGCATCCTTGGCGAGCTGGCCGGCAGGATGGGCGTGCCCGCGCCGGGGGGCAACCCGGAGCGCGCTATGGAGGCCCTGGCGGCGCAATTGCGGAGCCAGGGCCGGCGTTTCTAACCGTCCTCAGGCCCGCGACGTGGAGGAAGTGAGTTCCTCTCGCGAAAGGACCGTTCCTGCTGAGGATGGAAGCACCAGGCTTTCGCCCTCCGCCAGGGGATGCATGGCATCGCGAAGCCCGGCTTTGGTCGCGGCGGTCAGCAGGCGCGGCAGGGGCTCAGACATCGGCTCACGACCCAGGCGAAAGGTATTGAAGTGCATGGGAATCATCGTCCCGGCGCCGAGATCCACAAAGGCCTGCAGCGCGTCCTCAGGGCTGGTGTGCACCGACCGGTACGTGTCCGGGAAGTAGGCCCCGATGGGCAGCAGCGCGATGTCCGGGTGAAGCCGATTCGCGATCTCGTGAAAGCCGGCGAAGTAGGCCGTATCGCCGGAGTGGTACACCGTCGGCATACCGTCCGCAGCCAGAGCGTACCCGCCGAAACCGCGGTGAGTGTCCTTGAACATGCGCGCTCCCCAGTGCTGGCACGGGGTCGCGGTCACCGTCAGGGGGCCAAGCTCTGTCTCCTCCCACCAGCGCAGCTCGCGGACATCACGAAACCCCAGATCCTGCACCAGATCACTCACCCCGTTCGGAACAATTGCCAGCGGAGCAGGCTGGCCGCGCCGGCGCATCTCGCGGCAGATGGCCCGCAGCGACGGACGGTTCAGGTGGTCCATGTGCGCATGGGTCAGCAGCACGGCGTCGACCTTCGGCAGATCGCGAACACGAACACCAGCCCGGCGCTGGCGGCGCAGCACAATCAGCCGCGTGGCAAAGACCGGGTCCACCAGCAGGCCGAGACCGCCAGCCTGCAGCAGAAAAGAGGAGTGTCCAATAAAGGTGATCGCCGTCTCGCCCGGCCCGACCGACGGTGGCAATCCCGGTTCACCCTGCAGTGGCTGGGCGTGCGATTCACGCACCAGTCGGAGTAACTGGCGGAGCTTGGTGGAACGCCAGGAGCGGCTTCGTTTCATAGACATGGGCCTGTTCCTCCCTCCTTTAACAGATGCGGAAGCGCGGCGAAGGATTTGCGGCGGCCCTCGGATGGGTTTTCACGCGACCCATCCCAACCAGAGGATGGGGGACCGCATCCCATACAAAGCGAGCAGGCACTTTCCCTGCCCACGATTCGCAGGAGACCGGGATGAACGAGAGCACAGGACTGCCAAAGATGCCGGCCGCTGCGGAACAGGCGGGGAACGCCGCTCAGGGCAGTCCCTCGCGGGAGGCCGCCAGCAACGCCCTTACCGAGATGTCCCCGGAGGCGCGGCACATCTGGTCGCATGTCTCGCACCTGCCTTTGAGAAATCTCTGGGATTTCGAAGGCGCCTCGCCGGTGCTGGTGCTGAAGCGTTCCGCCAGGGCGTTTATGGACGATAACCTCGTCTCGCGCGCGGCGGAACTGGGGTACTACTTCCTTTTTGCGTTGTTTCCGATGCTCCTTAGTGCCTCCAGCATCCTCGGGATCGTGGCGAAGAAGGCAAGTTCGGTTTACGTCGGGCTGTTAAGTTATCTCTCCATCGTCATTCCACATTCAGCGTTTCAGATGGTGATCGATACCTTCAACTCCACTGCCGCTGCCGCCACTGGAGGGAAGTTTATCTTCGGCCTGTCTGCGGCCTTGTGGTCGGCCAGCGTGGGCTTTGCAGCAATTCAGGACACAGCCAACATCGTCTACAAAGTCAAGGAGACACGGCCCTATTGGAAGGCCAAACTCGAAGCCATTGGCGTCACCATCCTGCTCATCCTGGTCATCACTGCGGCGCTCTCCGTGATGCTGGCGGCGGACTATCTGGTACGCCGAACGGAGGCGTTCACGCACAACCGTACGATGGTGGTCTCCGAAGTGCTGCTGATCCATATCGTCGCTTGGATCTCTGTACTCGCGCTGCTGATGCTCCTGTTTGCGCTGATCTACTACTTCGCGCCGGATGTGAAAAATAAGTGCTGGCACTGGTTAACGCCAGGGGCTGCGATCGGTATCGCAGGGTGGCTGGTGGCGTCCATGGGGCTGCGCGTCTATCTCCATTACTCGCCCGGCTACACCGCCACCTACGGCTCGCTCGGTGCCGTCATTATCCTGCTGACCTGGTTCTACATCACCGGCTTGATGATCCTGGCAGGGGCAGAGATCAACTCGGAGATTCAGGCCGCCGTCGCTGAGAAGCGGCTCAAGGAGCGCGGTCAGATTCCTGCCCATGGGACGACGGATGAGAGCAATCCCGTGAGCGTAGCAGCCGCCTGAGGGCACACAGGGGCAGCACCTCCACAAGGCGCTGCCCCGCGCAAACGGCCTATCAGTCCTGCCAGCGCTTGCCCCGCTCCACTCCAATGCCGTGTTCGTAAATCATGTTCCCGCCAAGGTGCGCGGACGCGGTAACGACGACATAGCCAATGGCCGCCAACGCTCGTCCGGTGCCCCGCGTCCGGGGTTGACGACGTGCCCACCATGAGCCGGCAAAGAATCCCGTGGCCACCACGTTCAGGATGGCGTGCACCGCCCCGATCTTGCGCGGCGCCTCGGCCTTCACCTCAGCCCAGTCATTCATGCCGGTGATGGCAGCTCCCATCGCACCGAACAGGCCAAGAATGACGAGCGCATCCGCAGCCTTGTCAAGCGATTTGCTTCCGCCGAGCGCCCCGATCGCGTCGAACAAAACCGCAGCCGTCCAGGACCCTACAGGCACATCCGTCATGATGGCGTGCAGGGGTTCGTGGAGCCATGTGCCATGCAGTATTTCGCGAAAGTGCTGCCCTGCCTCACTGTCGCCGCCGAGAGCCGAACGAACGGCCTTCTGCACCGCAATCTCGGCCTCCGGTGTAATCCAGGTTTGTTTTTCCGCTAGTCTCGCCAGCGGATCCTTGCTCACTGTCTCCATGCTGCTCATACCACCTCACCTCTCGTCTCACTTGTCGCGTTGGATGCGCGGCTTGAAGAGACATCCTTTGGCTGTTGAACGGTGTGCAGGGAGATCAACACATCGACCGCCTTTCAACTACTCCGCCTTGAGTCGATAGACCCGGACGTAATCGAAATCCATGGTGAAGCCCGCCGTGTTATTTGCCGCGATCCCGATCTGCGCACTTGAGCCCAGCTGGTGCTGCCACGTCCCCCCTTTCGTCCAGGTCTGCCCATCGGTTGAGGTGTATGCCGTATACCGCTCGCCGGCATCGCCGCCGCTGCGGCGAACGATGCGCAGCCACATGGTCTTTCCAGCCGGACCGACGTTCTGGTGATCATAGGTCGGATAGTTCGCCGGCACCGGTCCAACCTGCTTCCCGAACTCGGTCTGCCGCGTGTCGTAATCCCCAAAGAAATCCAGCTTGATGCTGTTCTGATCGTTCAGGTAGATAAACAGCGCGGGCTGCGCGAAGTTGAAGCAGCACGAGCTGTCGAACGGCACGCTGCTGGTCACCTTGGTCTCGACCATCCAGTTGCCGGTAGCTGGAACCGGCTCGCCAAGCATGGACACAGCCCCGGGATTGCTATTCTCGTCGGCGCCATTCGTGACAACCTCATACGCGCCCTTGTTGAGCTTGTAGGTGTTGGCGGCGGAAGGATGGATGAAGTGCCACTGGGAAGACAAGGCCTTCCCATTGAACTCGTCGGTCAGGGAGGCGATCTCCTGCCCGGGCTCGTCGAAAGTATCCGCCACCACGGGCACATAGAGCTTCGGATCGCCGGGCTGGGCCGCCGGTGCAGGCTGCGGCCCGGCCGAGGCCCACAGGCCGCCGCGCACCTGCGGCCATCCATTCACCCACACAATCGGATCCAGCAGGGCGGGCCGCCGCGTGAAGCCCGGGTAGCCGTCAAAGTAGGGCGATCTCTCATCAATCGCGTGATACAGCATATAGTCCGTGCCGGCGTCGTCCGTGAAGACGACATTCCCGCCAGGCCCGACCCAGCGATTGCCGTTCGCCGCAATGGCCACCTCGCCACCGGGCGCAAACGTGTTCAACGACACGCCGTGCTCATCCAGAAACGGCCCCACCGGCGACTTCGCCCGGCCCACCCGCACGCTGTAGCCGCTCAGCGGGCCATCACAGCAGCCCGCGGTCGACGTAAACAGGTAAAAGTAGCCGCCGTGCTTGAAGAACGCGCCGCCCTCCGCATAATTGTCCACCACGATCTGCTGCTCGGTCGCGGGGTCGGAGCTTAGCCCATCGGCGGACAACTTGCGGATACTGATCCCGCCGTTGAAGCTGCCATACGAGATATAGCGCTGCCCGGAGCTGTCCTCCACGACATCCGGATCGATGACCGCCCTGCCCGGTGCGCCGTTGTACGGGTTGTTCTCCGGCGCCACCACGGGCGTTCCGCTGTCGATCCACGGGCCGGCCGGGCTCGCGCTGATCGCCACGCCGATCGCAGCGCCCCCCTGCGGCGTGTTTGGCGCCACGTAGTACATATAAAACTTGCCGCCGAAGTGCTTCACGGCAGCCGCCCACAGCTGATCGGTCGCATTGCCGATCCAGGCTGGCGTCGTCTTGAACGCGTCGCCGATGTAGGTCCAGTGCGTCAGGTCGTACGACTGGTACTGCGTAATAAGATGATTCCGCAAACTTCCATTGGGATTGGTGTCATTGGAATTCAGCGGATCCCCCGTGCAGTACATGTACCAGGTGTCCACACCATCGGTGCGTTTGCTGATGATCGCCGGATCCGCGCAGCTCACGGCTTTGCCCAGGCCCGTCTCCAACGACAGCGGGTTTGTATACGTCGCACTCGACCTGGCGGCCAGGGACGGCCCCTGTGCCACGGCGAGACCTGCAGTTAGCAGAATCGCAGCAAACGGAAGCGCTTGGTGGCGGGTACGTGCAACCGCGCGGGTGACTTTGGGATTTGGCATGGAGTGCGGCTCCTGAACAACTCGGTTCGACTTGCGAACGCACTGTAGCGGCTTCCGCACAGGTTCTGCAACATGCCAGGCTGCGCGCCTCGAAACCACCTCAGCTGCCGGAGTACCGTACCTGGCGCAGGATGCACTCCGTAATCCAGCCCGCATCCTCCTGCGGCGTCGATAGGCTCAGCCGGTCGATGCGCCGCTCATTGGCTCCGCGCACCATGTCCAGGGTGGCCCACGCCAGCGGCCCGAAGTCGTCAGGCTCGATCTCTCCCGCCTGGGCCGCGTCTGTAAACAGGTCCAGGAACTGCGCCTGTGCCGTGCGCAACACCTCGTTGGTCTGCCGGCGGTGCTTGGATTCCCGGCCCAGCGTCATCAGGAGCCGATAAATCGCCCCGTGCTCCGGCCAGAACTCGAGCCGCACATGGATCGCGGTGGTCAGCCTTTCACGAAACCCCTGGACACCGGCCGAGCGGTCGGCAATCTCCTTCTGCAGCTCGCGTACCGCGTAGGTGACCGCGGCCGCATAGATTGCTTCCTTGCTCTTGAAGTAGAGATACACCGTGCCCTTGGCGATCTTGGCCGCTGCGGCGATGTCCTCGGTGCGCGTCGCCTCAAACCCTTTGCGCCCGAAGACCTTGATGGCGGCGGCAAGGATCTCCGCGCGGCGCAGTTCGGAAAGCGCGCCATTGCGGCGGGTCTTGCTGGGTGCAGGTGTGGCAAGTGCAGGCACGACCACACCGTAGCACATCCGGAGCCCGGAAAGCGCTGAATCCCTCCCCTCTGAATCTGCTCTAATGACTCGGGAGTCAGCGAAATGACTGAAGAGTCAGTTTTGGAGTTGCCGGAGGATACCTCTCGTTCTTCGCGGGCGGACGACGCGGGCGCCAACGACCTCGCCGAAGACGCGGTGGCACGTGCCGAAGCGGCTCTCGCCCCGTCGGCCCCCCGTTTTGAACCACAGGTTCCGCTGACGCCAGTGAAGCCGCCCGCAGGCTCCCGTACGGCAGCCCTCACCCCGGACCGGATCTTCAATCCCTGGATCATCGCCCTGGTCGTCACCATGGGCACCTTTATGGAGGTCCTCGACACCTCCATCGCAAACGTGGCGTTGCCGCACATCGCCGGTTCCCTTTCGGCTTCGCAGGATGAGTCGACCTGGGTGCTGACCAGCTACCTTGTCGCCAATGCGATCATTCTGCCCATCTCGGGCTGGATCTCCTCCGTGCTCGGCCGCAAGAACTTCTATCTCATCTCAGTCGTGCTGTTCACCTTCTTCTCCGCCGCGTGCGGTCTTGCCCCCACGCTGGCGACCCTGGTCATCTTTCGCGTGCTGCAGGGTCTCGCCGGCGGCGGTCTGCAGCCCAGCGTACAGGCCATCCTGGCGGATGCCTTTCCCGGCGAAAAGCGCGGTATGGCTATGGCCGTGTACACCGTTGCCATCCTGTGCGCACCGGTACTTGGCCCCACGCTTGGCGGCTGGATCACCGACAACTACTCCTGGCGCTGGATCTTCTACATCAACATCCCGGTCGGCCTTCTGTGCGCCTTCTTTACCCGCATCGTGCTGCATGACCCACCGCATCTGACAGCCGCGCGCCTGGCCAACATGGGCAAGAAACTGAAGATCGACGGCACCGGTCTGGCCTTGGTCTCCATTGGCCTCGCCTCGCTCGAGATCGTCCTCGACAAGGGGCAGGAGCTGGACTGGTTCGGCAGCAGCTTCATCTCATGCGCCGTGTTCCTGGCGGTCACCTGCCTGGTCGGTGCCGTGATTTGGGAGCTCTACACCAAGAACCCGGTCGTCAATCTCCGCCTGCTGAAAGACCGCAACTTCGCCTGCTGCTGCCTCATCGTGCTCGGCGTCTACACCGCGCTGTATGCCACGACCTTTCTGCTGCCGCAATTCATGCAGGAGCTGATGGGCTACAACGCTACGCAGGCCGGTCTCGCCGTCTCCCCGGCAGGGCTCGTGACGATGATTGAAGTACCTATCGTCGGCTGGTTGCTGAGCAAGGGCACCGATGCCCGGCGCCTGATTGCCTGCGGTATCGTCACGCTCACTGCCGGCACCTGGTGGCTCTCCCTCGGCAACCTGCAAGCGGCCGAAACGAACTTCATCTGGCCACGTGTAGTGCAGGTGCTTGGCCTGGGCATGACCACCGTGCCGTTAAGCACCATCATGTTCCGCTTTCTGCCCGCAGACCAGAGCTCCAACGCCGCAGGCATTTACGCTCTGGTGCGGAACGAGGGCGGTTCCATCGGCATCGCCATCTCCAGCACCTTTTTGCAACGCACGGCTCAACAGCACCAGACCTACCTGGCGGCCAACCTCACGGCTTCCAACCCCGCAGTCCAGCAGGCTCTTCACGCCGTTACAGGAGAGCAAGGCTTTTCCACCGCCAATCAGGGTGGGGCGAGTCTTGCCATGCTCTACCACCGCCTTCAGGAGCAGGCCCAGCTGATGGCCTACATGGACCAGTACCGCTTGTTCACGTACCTCCTCATTGCGCTGTTGCCACTCGTTCTCTTTCTGAAGCGGCCGCCGCGGATTGTCGGCAAGATCGAGCTCGACGCGCACTGAGCTTCAACTTGTACTGTCGAGCTGCAAGGCAGGGGCTGTCACCATGCTCGTTGGGCGAATCATGGACGGTCGTTCCGGCAAGGCCCAGTGATCCTGCTTGATCACGATCGCCCGCAGAAATGCACCCACCTTGTCTCCATCAAGCGGCACACCGGAAGCAGCGACTCCCTCATCCACCCCGAAAGGCAAAGCGAAATCCGCTGAGGTACCGGCGTAGGCCATGGACCAGTCAGCGAAGTCACGCTGGGCCACATACCCGCTTTGCAGGACCACGAGGTCCGAGTGGCGGCTATCAAGCTGCAACCGCTCAAATATCTGCTGAACATCCCTGAAACGACCCTCAAGCACCTGAGCGAAAAGCACGGTGTTGTAGAAGAGCGCGCCGGTCACCCCGACTTTGGCGTTGTTCTTTCGCGAAGCAACGAGAATGCCTTCAATCTCCGCTCGGATCTCCGGGACGGAACCGTGGATGTTGTTTCGACTGCAATACAGAATCTGGTACGTGTTCTCACTCATACCTCTACGCTCCTACGCTGATTGGAAGTTCACTGGTCAAGGCAAATCGCTCCAGAATGGCTGGCAGCTCTGCGGCCGGAGCAGGCTTACCAAAGAAGTATCCCTGGGCAACATTGCACCCATCTGCCTCCGCATACGCGAGTTGCGTGGGCGTCTCTATCCCCTCCGCCACGGTCGCCATACCGATACCCCCGCCAAGCGTGGCGATCGCGCGCACGATCGCCCGCTCCTTTGCCGTTCCCCCGACCAGCGATCGATCAATCTTGATCTTGTCGAACGGCAGCTTGGCCAGCTGTCCCAGGCTTGAATACCCGGTTCCAAAATCATCCATGGCCAGCCGCACACCCAGGCGATGCAGGCCATGCAAAGCGGCCACAACGACGGCCTCGTTCTTCAGCAACAGACCTTCCGTAATCTCGATTTCAATACGGCTGCCCGGTATACCGGACCGCGCCAGCGCCGTCTCCACAGAGTGTGCAAAGAGCCCGTTCTTGAACTGCACAGGAGACGCGTTCACGGCGATCACCAGATGACTTGGCAGAAGGGCGGCCTGCTCACACGCCGTTCGAAGCACCCAGTCGCCAATCATGCCCATCAGGCCGATCTCTTCGGCCAGGGGGATGAAGTCCATCGGAGCAATCCAGCCCAGATCCGGATGGCGCCAGCGCAGCAGCGCTTCAAACCCCGTCAGGGTATGGCTGCCCATATCCACCTGCGGTTGGTAGTGCACCTCAAACTGCTGCAGCAGCAAGGCCTTCCGCAGATCCAGCGAAAGGGAGTGCCGTCTCTTTCGGTCTTCTTCCATCGCCGGCTCGAAAAACTGAACCAGCCCAATGCCGGCGGCCTTGGCACATTGCAGCGCGTTGCCGGCACGCTGCAGCAACGGTTCTGCACGCACGCCGTCCTCCGGAGCCAGGGAGACCCCAACGCACGCACTGACGTTGACCACTTCCCCCTGCACCAGATACACCCGCTGCAGAAGATCATTGAGCCTGTCTGCTGCCGAGCCCGCTCGCATCACGGACTCAACCGAGTGCAGCAGAACAGCGAACTCATCCCCGGGCAGCCGCACCACGATTTCGTGTTCCCGTACCGCCGCCTGCAAACGTCGCTCCGCCAGCTGGAGCACCTCATCGCCGATCGCATGGCCGTGTGTCTCGTTGACCAGCCGGAAGTCATCCATGCCGATGCGCAGCACGGCAAAGGTCGAGCAGCTATTAGGTAAAGCTGCAATGGCCATCTCAAGACGTTCCACGGCGGTCCTCATCGATCACTCCTCCACATCGCCCACGATCTACTTGTCGCAGTCTATGGAGTGAAAGTGGAAATTCCGTATCCCTCATGGGTAGCCTGCGATACGGCTTCCGCAGCGTTACCTTTGTGCATCTGTGCCACGGCGAGGCACTTTGCATACACCCTCCTACAATGAGAGCGTGGCCACCCGTGTCCGTTCCTTCTGCAAGATCAACCTCGGCCTCGCGGTCGGCCCCATCCGCCCGGACGGCTTTCACAACCTCACCACGTGCTACCAGACGCTGGCCCTGCATGACTTCGTCACCGTAACGGCCAAACGTGCCTCGAGCACCCGGATCGTGCTGGAGACGGACCACCCCGGCGTGCCGTCCACAGCGCGCGGCGACGCGGAGCGCAACACCGCCTACAAGATGGTCGCCGGCGCGCTTGAGCAGCTTGGCCTCCACGCAGAGGTCCATATCGAGCTTGAAAAGCGGCTTCCCGTGCAGGGCGGCCTGGGAGCTGGCTCTGCCAACGCGGTCGCCGCGCTGTTGGGCCTGGAGCGGGAGCTCGGGGCGGCTCTCCCCGGCCCCGACCGGCTCGCGCTGGCCGCCTCGGTAGGGTCCGACGTCCCCCTGTTTCTACTCGGGGGCACCGTGCTGGGCCTGCACCGCGGCGAAGCGGTCTATCCGCTGCCCGATTCAGCCGCTCTGCCGGTCATCGTGGCCGTGCCGCCTGTAGGGGTCTCCACCGCTCAGGCTTTTCGCGATCTGGATGCGCGGATACTCGAAGACGGGCAACTCCAAAGCGGAGCCGGGTTGACCGAGAACCCTTCTCCGGATAGACTCGAAATGTTGAGCCGCGTTCTGGCTTCCCTGTGGACCTCCACTGGAGCCGGACGAGTAGCAACCGGTATCGCCAACTCCCCTCCTTATCCGCCTGCGGGCCAGGGATGTCTGCCATCAGGCAGTAATGCAAGCGAAGGCTTGCATGGAGATCCAAGCGATCTGGCCGAGAGCCCGGGGTCCCCAAGCCGCTTGCGGGTGGGGGTACTGAACCCCATTCTCGCGCTTGTCCGTACCGGGGTAGAGAACGACTTTGAGTCGGTTGCCTTTCGGCAACACCCTTCCCTCCGTGACATCAAGCGCCTGTTAACAGGTTCCCGCGAAATCGAAGCCTCTCAGGCGCTTTATGTAGCCCTGTCCGGCTCCGGTTCGGCGCTCTTCGGGATCTACGGATCCGCGGAAGCGGCGCGCGAGGCTCAACAACGTGTGCAGGTTTCTGGCACCCGGGCGTTTCTCACCGAAACGCTCTCACGCCAGGAGTACTGGCAGCGGATGTTCGCGTAAGCTGGTTGTGTACCGCGCGAACCTCTCCCTGGCACACGGTGACGAAGGTTCGCAAAGCGTGTCGTCCGGCGGAAATCCGGAGACCCACTGGGCGATCGACTAACGGTAGGTCATCTGCCTTTGACGCAGACAGTCCAGGTTCGAATCCTGGTCGCCCAACCACCCAAGGTCGACGCCCAAGCCGAATCAGAGAACAGATGGGAACTTTTGAGATGGACGGCAGTTCCAAACCGGACTGCCCGATGTTACGCAAAGATCCCGCCCCGTAGCACCGGGCGGAGAACGCAAAGGAAGTAAGGGCAGGGCGCAACGGTAACCAGGTGCGCTTCGGCCATGATGGAACCGCAGTCTAAACAAGTCGCAGCACCCGAGGGCACAACGGCCGTCGGCAGCCTTCAACCAGCTGTATGAAGCTCTCTTCAGGTCAACCAACCTCACGGAGTCTCCAGGCGTGGCGAACGAAAACGGTATGACAGCGGTTCCATTCCCAAGTTCCACCAGTCAAGGCAACGAGGCCAGCGCGCAAACCGCTGTCCTCGAACCCAACTCCCAGGCACCCGATGCGGCAGCGCCTCAGGTCACTCCCGGCAACAAGCCGGTGGTCCAGGCCAAAAAGCCCACCAAGCTCAGTGAAGACAAACACTTCAAAATCGTCTCCGGCTCCGCCAATCGCGCGCTCGCCGATGAGATCGCCGAGTTTCTCGGCGTGCAGCTCGTGCAGACAGATTTCCGTCGCTTCTCCGATGGCGAGATCCGTTTCCAGTTACTTGAAAACGTGCGCGGCACCGATGTTTTCCTCGTGCAGCCCACCTGTTATCCGACCGATCAGCACCTCATGGAGCTGCTGATCATGATCGACGCCCTGCGCCGCGCCTCCGCTGGCCGCATCACCGTCGTGGTCCCCTACTACGGCTACGCCCGCCAGGATCGCAAAGATCGCCCGCGCGTCGCCATCACCTCCAAGCTGGTCGCCGACTTGCTGGTAACCGCCGGCGCCAACCGCGCGCTCTTCGTCGACCTGCACGCCGCGCAGATCCAGGGTTTCTTCAACATCCCGGTCGATCACCTGTTCGCTTCGCCCGTGCTCGTCGACTACTTCCGCAAGCTCAATCTTCCCAATCTCACCGTGGTCTCGCCCGATGCCGGTGGCGTGGAGCGTGCGCGCTTCTTCGCCAAGAAGCTCGAGGTGCCGCTGGCCATCGTCGACAAGCGCCGTACCGACGTGAACATCACCGAGGTGATGAACGTCATCGGCGACGTCAACGGCCGGACCTGCCTGATCCTCGACGACATTGTCGACACCGCCGGCACGTTGTGCAAGACTGCCGATGCCCTGCTGGCCAAAGGCGCGGAAGCTGTCTACGCCTGCGCCACACACGCCGTCCTCTCCGGCCCTGCCGTGGAGCGCATCGAGCAGTCCGGCCTCAAAGAGTTGATCGTCACCAACACCATTCCGCTGACCGAAGCAGCCCAGGCTGTCAGCAAAATCAAAGTCCGTTCCGTGGCAGGCCTTCTGGGCCGCGCCATGGAGAGCATTCACATGGAGACCTCGGTCTCCACCCTGTTTAACTAACCCGCCGCAAGGCAAAGGGAGCGGGTCGAATCCCGTGCCCGAAAGGAACCCCACATGGCAAACAACACCCCTGTTCAAGCGGTCAGCGCAACGCCCCGCACCGGTACTTTCAACAAGAATCACGCGCGTCGTGTACGCGTCGCGGGCCTCATCCCGGCCGTGGTCTACGGTGCCGGTCAACCCAGCATCGCCATCACGGTCGACCCCAAGGTCATCACCAAGATCCTGTATTCCGAGACCGGCCACAACACCATCTTCGATCTCAACATCGAAGGCTCCGGCCCGGAAAAGGTCATGATCGTCGACTGGCAGAACGAGCCTATCAAAAGCAAGCTGCTGCATATCGATCTGAAGCGCATCGCCATGAACGTGGCCATGCGGGTCTCCGTGCCGATCCAGCTGACCGGCACCGCAGCTGGCGTGAAGACCCAGGGCGGCGTGCTCTCGCAGATTCTGCACGAAGTCGAGATCGAGTGCCTCCCCTCCGACATCCCCAGCCACATCGATGTCGACATCACGGATCTCGAGCTCAATGGCTCGATCCACATCAAGGACCTGCCGCACGCCGGCAATCTCAAGTTCCTCAGCGGCGAAGACGAGCTCGTCGCGCAGATCACGCTACCCAAGGAAGACGCCAGCACCGAGCCGGTAGTCAACGCGCCATCAGAGCCCGAGGTTGCCAAGAAGGGCAAGACAGACGCAGACGCGAAGTAGCAGTGAGGAGTGAATAGTGAAGAAAGCCAACCCGGCCAGATTCTCTATTCACTCCTTCACTATTGACTGTCTCTCCTTATGAAGCTCATCGTTGGTCTCGGCAACCCTGGCATGGAGTACCTCCAGACGCCGCACAACGCGGGCTTCATGGCCATCGATCGCATTGCCGCCATCTGTGACGTGGCGGTGGGCAATCGGCGGGGTCGGGCAGAAACAGGGCGGGCACGGTTTATGGGGCAGGATGT
This sequence comes from uncultured Acidobacteriaceae bacterium, assembly GCA_964247615.1. GTDB lineage: Bacteria > Acidobacteriota > Terriglobia > Terriglobales > Acidobacteriaceae > Granulicella. The sequence goes on along the minus strand of CAXTVC010000002.1, from coordinate 86,462 downwards.
CCTGTTAGCCAAGCCTGAGACGTTTATGAACCTGAGTGGTCTGGCCGTGGCCGCACTGCTCAGAGATTTGAATCTCGGCGTAGAAGACTTAATCGTTCTCTACGACGAGTTGGCCTTTCCGCTGGGCACGATGAAGATCGCGGCTGCCGGATCAGCCAACGGCCACAATGGCGTGAAGTCCGTCACCGGAGTTTTAGGAACGGATAGTTGGACGCGGGTTCGGATCGGAGTCGGCAAGCCGCCCACCGAAACGGGAGTCGCGATCAAAGCCGGCGGCACAAGCTATTTGCTGGCGCCAATGCGCAAAGCGGAGCTCGCCACGCTGGATGAAGGATTGGATCTTGCAGTACGCGCCGTGGAAGGCATCTTAAGCAAGGGTGTCAGCGCGGCAATGAATGAGTTCAACAGGAGGTTGTAAGTTCTAAGTTTCGGGTTGTAAATCGACAGGCCTCATCGGCGCATCCACTTACAACGCAGAACCTGCAACGTACAACAAAACAGAGCCAAACCGGCCCCGGAACCTACCCCGGAGCGGTGCGGGGAACAACCCCGCAGAAAGAAGTACCTATGAATCGCAGCTACGAAATCATGTTCATCGTCCGTCCCGACGTGGAAGACGCCGACATCGACAAGATCATCGAAACCTTCTCCGGCTACGTCACCACAGGTGGCGGTACCGTCAAGCAGGTTGAAAAGATGGGTCGCCGTCGCCTCGCGTACACCGTGCGCAAGTTCAACGATGGCAACTACATCCTGCTCATCGTCGATGCCCCGGCAAGCCTGATCTCTGAAGTCGAGCGTCGTTTGCGCGTCTCGGAGCAGGTCATCAAGTTCATCACGGTGCGTACGGACGAAGAAGAGAAGCGCGTCAACAAAATCAAGGCCCACCGTGCCGCCCACGTGAAGCGCTCTGCCCTCCCCCAGGAGAACCCCGAGGCGGCCTCCGCTCCCACGGCTGACATCTCCGCCGCTGCCGCCGAGCCGAAGCCGGCTCCCGTGGCCGCCGAAGCTCCTACCCCCGAGGTCGCCGCACTGGAAGCCAACCCGGCACCCGCAGCAGCGGAGCAGGCTGAGCTCGAGCCCGCAGCGCAGGCCTAACGCTCTCCCAAGCTTGAGGGCGAGCCGACAGCTCGTCCGTACAGGACCACGGCAACGCGACTCATCGCTCCCACGGCTGTCTCAACAGCCAGCTTCAAGTCCAGAGGTCCCCACGCGGATCTGGAGCGAGAGCCGCCAAACGGCTGACCGGTCTCACAGCCGCTCAGCAAAAAGGAATTCAAAATGGCTGACGAAACGCAAAATGTAGCTCCTCCCGCCGCCGCTCCTTCCGGCGCACCCGCCTCCGGCGGATCCGGCGCTCCTCAGGGCCAGGGTGGTCCTGGCGGTTCCGGTGGACCTGGCGGCCAGAGTGGCCCCCGTGGTCCCCGCGGTCCGCGCACCGGTGGTCCCGGCGGCTCCGGCCCCGGTGGCAACCGCAAGTTCTTCCGCCGCAAGAAGGTCTGCAAGTTCACCGTGGAGAAGATCGATTCGATCAGCTACCGTGATGTGCGCCTGCTGCAGCAGTTCGTCTCCGACCGCGGCAAGATCATTCCGCGCCGTCTGACGGGCACCTCGGCTCCCTTTCAGCGCAAGCTGACGCGCGCCATCAAGCAGGCCCGCGCCATCGCCCTGCTCGCCTACGCCGCCAAGTACTAAGCCCCGCTTCCCTGCCTAAGGGAACCGACTGGAGATCACCATGGAAGTCATTCTGAAGCAGGACGTCGAGACCCTCGGCCACCGCGGAGACGTTGTCCGCGTTGCCGACGGCTACGGACGTAATTTTCTGCTGCCAAAGAAGTACGCGATCGAAGCGACGTCAGCCAACAAGAACGTCATCGAGCAGATGAAGCAGTCCGCCGCGCGCAAGGCCGCCAAAGAAAAGGCCGATGCCGAGCAGATCGCAACCACCCTCAACAACGTTGTGCTCGACTTCGAGCGCAAGGCCGGTGGCGAAGGCCAGCTGTTCGGCTCCGTCACCTCCGCGGACATCGCCCACGCGCTCGAAGCGCAGGGCTATGACGTCGATCGTCGGCGCATCCAGCTCGACGACGCCCTCAAGACCGTCGGCGAGTACCACGTGCCGATCCGTCTGTTCCGCGAGGTCACCGCGCATGTCCAGGTCAACGTCCGCAGCGACCAGCCCGAGGCAGCCCAGCCCCAGGCGGAAGCCGTCCAGGCCTAGCCAAACCTGTAGCAAAAAGGAACGGCGCTCTTCGGGGCGCCGTTCCTTTTTGCCTGCTGCATCCGGGGTAACTCAATACGGAAACCGGTAACGCAACTCCACGTAGATCTGCCGCGGATCGTTCTGATGGAAGCCACCAAACGTCAGGCTGTTGTCCAGTAGCACACGTCGATTCGCCACGTTACTCCCACTCACAGCCGCATTCACATGTTCGCCAAAGTCCCGCGCGAAACGCAGATCAAAGGTCGTGTGCGAGGGCAGGTAGTCCCCGCTGTACGGTGACGGTGGCCCAGGATAGCCATTCGCAAAGCCGGAGCCGTAGTAGACATTCGTCGACGCGCGCACTCCCATCGGCAGGACGACCTCGCCCCCCACATTCAGGGTGTCCCGTTGGTCATGGTCCAACGCCTCGTACCCTGGCGCAACATCACACTGCGGCGAGCTGACCGGCGCACAGATTAACCCACCCGTCAGCGCACCCCTCCCCTTCGCAATCTGATTGGAATACGCCAGGTGCACCCGGCCACCCCGTGGCATCTCCGGCGAGCGCACCGTGAGCTCCCACGCCTGTACCAGCGCGCCCGCTACGGTGACCGGAAAGTAAAGACTCGACTCACCCAGGTTCGCGTGGTCCAGAAAGTTCGAGGCCCGCGTCTGAAACGTATCAGCATCCAGCACCCACCCCTTCCACGGAATCGCCACACCGAACTGGTGTTCCTCATCGCGTTCACCATGCAGCGGCGCAAACCCCGTATTGTTGCTCTCCGCATAGCCAACGGCAGGGCCGGCCACGGTAAGCAGCGGCGGCGGTTGGTAAAAGTGGCCGTAAAAGGCCCGAAATACCCAGTTCAACTTCGGCAGACGCACCGTGGCTCCCACGCGCGGGTAGGTCGCCGTCTCACGCAGCCCATCGCCCGAAAACCAGCTCTGCCGTAAGCCCGCAGTCACCCCGAGGTAAGCGTTCGGCTTGTACGCATCGGAGACATACGCCTCCACCAGGCCACCGGCCGCGTCGCTGTGCTCGCTGAAGTTTGAAGCGTTTCCCTCGGCAAACTGCGCGCCAAAGACGTTACTGTCCCGCTGGCCCCAGCTGTAGAGGCCCGCCTCCAGATGGTTCCGCGCCACATCACCGCTCACGCTCGCCTGCAGCCCGCCATAATGTGACGCCCGATCCGACGTGGTCGCCACAGGCGCATCGTTCGGCGACGGTTCGTAGTCCGCACTGTTGTAGTGGTAGAACGGCGACAACGCCATCACCACCTTCGGCGAAAAGCTGTGCGTCCAGGTAAACGCGGCCACGCCATCGGTCTCATGCTGCGCATCCCGCAACGCGCTCGACGGATAGAGCTGATTTTCATAGCTGTCCGGGTCCGGATCGTACGGAATCTGAAAGAAATCCGTCCGCAGCTGCGTCAGCAGACGGAACTGGTTGCGGGCATCGCGGTTCAGGGTCAACGAAGCGAAGCCGCCATAACCGTTCTCCGCGTTGTGCACAGCCTGTTCGGTGGGCGCAGCCAGGCCGTAGTCGCTCCGGTTGCCGTTCAGGCTGACGTAATACGCCCCACGTTGCGAGTGGTCGCCGAACGACAGCTGATCATCCGTTGTCAGCGCGCTTCCTGCCGTCAGGCGCAGCTCCCCTTCGCGGTTCCGCTCAAACCCGCTCTTCGGGTTCACATCAAAGACGCCGTAGGTCCGATCCCCCAGCTCTGCACCATAGCTGCCGCGATCGATCTCAAGGTACTGAATATCCCGCGGGTCAATCTGTGCGCCAAGGTTCGACGAGATATTCGTATTGGGAATCTGCACACCATCCAGCAGCCAGCTCACCTGGTGCCCGCCACGGATGTGCAGCATGTCATGCGTCATGTACGCGCCCGGCACATAGTCCGTAATCATGGCAAGCGAGTTGCCGCGATCCGCCCCGGGCGTGGCGTCAATGTCGTGCTGGCTGACAGCCGTCGTCGGCGTTGCGGCATTGGGAGCCACCATCGAGTCCCCCGTGACCTCTACCGATTCCTTCACCGCCGCCACGCGCAGGGCCACATGCAGCACCGGCGAGCTGCCCGAGGTCACCGTAACGGCCTCAGTCTGCGTCCCAAACCCTGGATGGCCCACAGTCAACAGGTACTCGCCGAAAGGGACTGCGGGGAAATGGACAACGCCACTCGTATCCGCGTCGGCGTCCAGGGTGAACGCCGAGGCACGCGCGTGCAGTTCCGCTTTCGACCCCGGTAAGGGACGGTGCTGGGGGTCGTGCACCACCACGGTGATGTCGGCAAAGAGGCTAGCCCACGCCCGATGACACGGCAGGGCCAGGGTGACCACCAAGCCGCAAAGAACCAATACCCGCGATCGTTCTACACGCCGGCAAAATCCAGGCACACGCAGCCCGTCAGGCTGGCGTCGTGCAATGCAACGCATACTCTCTCCGCAAGAAACGGTGGCGGTTCCCCCTTGGGAGACCCGTGCCGTTCTTCTAGCCACAGCTTTGCGGGGGCGAGCTCTTCCACGCTCGTACCCTTGCGCCACTGCGGTACCCACTCAAAAAAGCCTTACGTGAGCAGGGCGTGTGGAGGAGGTCCGCGCTTATGACGGGAGCGCTCCCGGGCAACACGCCACGTGCACTCAGCCGCGCGGACCCGACCGGTGACACAAACCATATGAGTCAAGGGGCGATACCGTGCCGGCAACGCCACCGGATCGGCATGGGCAACAGCCACGGACGCCGGGCAGTAGGGGCACTTCTCCGCAGGTGCCTTCCACGCCTTGGCTCCGGGCGTGCCACCCGCCTGCAGTCGCTCGCCCAGGCTCATCGCACAGTGATGCTCGCCCAGCCGCCGGCAACAGGCAGGCAGGCCCGCGTCCGCGCCCCCTCCTGCCGCCAGCGAGGGCGAAAGGAGGGGCAGGCCGAACACAGCCAGCAGCAGGATGGCAACAAATCCGCGCAATAGGCTGATTAAAACACAAGCGCAGACCGGGGAAGTGTCTCTATCTGACACAGCGCCACGCCAAGAGGGTTAGGGACGCTTTCGTTTCGGCGGGGGGGCGGCCCGGGCGTGCGTGGGCTTGGCCGGGGCTGCGCTCTCGCCGGTCAGCTCCGCCATCGCTGCTGCGGCTGCGGCATCGGGCTGCACCTGGTGCCCAAGCTCCAGATGCACCAGCGCCGCCTGCAGCTCCGCCGCCTGCCGAATATGCGTCAGCTGCGGCCGGCAGCCACTGACGGCCGCCGAGGAATACTGGGCCTTGCAATAGGCATCCAGCGACGCAGGAGGCAACTTCGCCAGGCACTCCGAGGTGGCAATCTGGGCATCCACCGCATCCCGTGCCTCCTCCGGATGCTTCAGATTCAGCAGCGCGTCGGATTCGTCAAGCTTCACGCCAGGATATCCGGGATCCAGCCTGGCTATCTCGCGGAGCTCCGGCAAGGCTACCTCGTACAGCCTCTGCTCCAGTAGGTTGTGCGCCCACAGCGAGCGTTCCTCCAGCCCGGAGCGCGTCACCCCGGCAGCCATCGGCGGCTCACAGGATGCAGCGGCTTCGGCTGCGCCGAGCCCGCCCGTCACTGCAGCAATCTCCGAGTGAGCGCGATGCAGATAGGGCCGGCCAACATACACCCCCGCCGCAACGGCCGCCAGACCGAGGCCAGCCGCCGGGATCGCCCACCAGGGCACCCTGGAGGCTGTCCTTTCCTGTGCTTGAACGGGCGCCGCCGCTTCGGGGACGGAACCCTGCCGAGGGGTCTCTTCGGCGGACAGACTCATCGCCCGGTAGAGAACCTCGTTGTCCTGGGCAGGACGCGTCGGCCTCTGCGGCGGCACGCCGCTCAGTGGCACGT
>CAXTVC010000002.1:29330-80306 GCA_964247615.1 uncultured Acidobacteriaceae bacterium | reverse complement strand
TCCGCCCCGGCATGCTGGAAGGCGGAACCGGATCCGGCTGCTGCCACATCACCTCTGCGGCTACCTGGCTCATGGGGGGCGGAGCGAGTGGCGCAGAGCTCTCCTCTTCCTCCTCTTCCGGCACGAAAGAGACCCGCGTCTGCCGGACCGCGGCGTTCAGAAACAGAAAGATCGCGCGCACTGCACCCTGCCACTCAGGCGCGCCGCTCAAAGCCTCCGGCCCCCCTACCGCAACGGTCACAAGCTCCAGCAGCTTGTTACGGCCTAGGTGCTCCTCCTGGTACAGAATCGTCCGCACCATGGAGCCCATCTCCTCTTCAAACGGGCCCGCCTCACTGACTTGTTCCGCAAAGGCATTCAGATCCGCCGGCGCACCGAAACGAATCTTCCGGCTCAGGAAGAACTCTCGCAGCTCGTCAATATAGGTGCTGTACTGCTGGGCAACGCCCTGCGGTTCCGTCTCTCCGACCATCCCACATCCTCAATGCGCGAAGAGGTCGACTCTTCGAAGTCTGCTCGTACGTTTTCGTTCCGGAACGGTCAAGAGGAAACGAGGAGGCCTGAAGGCCGTGTTGCCGCGGTGGTACAGCAAAAGCTGCGGTTCCCCGGCAATGGAAGCAGTCCAACCGTACCAGAGCGCGCCTGGCACCGTTCACAGTCTTGCGCGGGGCGTGTCCATCCAGCTAATAGCTGCAGGTCTGGCTCGACTTGAAACTCTGGAAAACAAAGAAAAGAAACCAGGTTGCAGCCCTCACATACTGATGTTAGGGTAATCCCACCTCCAACAAACGTAACCTAAGCTGGTTACCCGAACCTCGCCGCTCGACCATCGCTACGCCCTTGCACTCTCGTGTTTCAGGAGCTTTCCGGATGAATGCAGTCAAGCAGTCGGCCTTTCCGTCTTTCGCCTTCCAATCCCTCCCTTCCCGTCCGCTCGCCGCCCTGGCCTTCCTGGCGCTTACGGGCACGCTCGTTCCGGCCATCACAGCCCAGGATGTCCGCACGCGCCATGTACGAGACGGCGTCGCGACCGGCACCATGCAGGCACTCAGCAGCGTTTCGCGTCAGCAGGTGCTGAGCCTCGATCTGGTGCTGCCGCTTCGCGATCCTGACGGTTTACAGACCTTGCTTGAGGACCTGTATGACCCCTCCTCGCCAAGCTATCGACACTTCCTCACGCCGGCCCAGTTCACCGAGCGCTTCGGTCCCACGAAGGCCGACTACCAGGCCGTGCTGAGATTTGCACGGGAAAATGGTCTGGCTGTGACCGGCGGGTCCCGTGCGGGCATGGAGGTCCAGGTACAGGCACCGGTCTCCGCCATCGAGAAGGCCCTGCACGTGAACATCGGGACATACAAACATCCCACCGAGAACCGCAGCTTCTACGGCCCGGACCGCGAGCCGACGACCACGTTGTCCTTCAGCCTGTGGCACATCTCTGGGCTGGATAACTTCTCCATCCCGCATCCGCTCTACGTCAAGAAGTCCGACTTCGCGGCCGCAAACGGGATCAGCCCGGACGCGGTCACCCGGCAGGCCACCACGGGCTCTGGTCCCTCCGCGTCGTTTCTGGGTTCTGACATGCGTGCCGCCTACTACGGCTCCGGTTCCCTCAACGGTGCCGGCCAGAACCTTGGCCTTTTCGAGTACGTGGGGACCAACCTTGCCGATCTGACGACGTATTACAAGAACATCGGCCAACGACTGCCCATCACCCCGCAACTCATCTCCACAGACGGCACCTCGACCGCCTGTAACTACACCCGGGCGGGCGGCTATTGCGACGACGGCGAGCAGAACCTCGACATGACCCAGGCACTCGGCATGGCGCCCGGCCTGGCCAGCCTTCAGGTCTACGTCGGCTCCACGGACACGGCCATCATCAGCGCCATGACCACCCACAGCCCGCTGCCGACCACCATCGGCTGCTCCTGGGGATGGACGCCTGCCGACCCTTCCACGCTGGATCCCTACTTCCAAAAGATGGCCGCCCAGGGACAGAGCTTCTTTGCCGCCTCGGGTGATAGCTCCACCTGGTCCAGGAAAAATGAGGCTTGGCCAGCGGATGATGCCTACGTGACGGCCGTGGGAGGAACAGATCTTGTGACGGCCAGTGCGGGCGGTGCGTGGAAGTCCGAAACCGCATGGGTGGACTCCGGTGGCGGCATCTCGCCGGACAGCATCGCGATCCCTTCCTGGCAGAAGGCAGCCATCAACTCGACCAACAAGGGTTCCACCACCCTGCGCAACGGTCCGGATGTTTCGGCCAACGCAAACTTCACCTTCTACACCTGCGGCGATCAGCAGGCCTGCCAGGCCAATGAGTACGGTGGCACCAGCTTCGCTGCGCCCATGTGGGCCGCCTACACCGCACTTGCCAACCAGCAGCTCAAAACCGAAGGCCGTTCCTACGTGGGCTTCCTGAATCCCACGATCTATGCCGGGAACGCGACCGCGAGCACCTACAGCACCGACTTCCACGACATCCTCACGGGGACGTCAGGCAGCTACTCCGCTGTGAAGGGCTTCGACCTGGTTACCGGCTGGGGTAGCCCCACGCCCTCGCTGCTGACCACCTTGACCAAGTAACGGTACCAACAAAAAGGCCGGAGCTCAGGCTCCGGCCTTTTCTCGTGCCACGACATAACTGGCCGCAAGAGCGATGTGTGCAGAAGTGCACTTCTCCCGTGCAGGAGTGCACAAAGTCGTACACTTTTCGCATGCCCGATTCGCTTCCACTGCTGAAGCCAAGGGAAGCTGCCGCGATCCTGGGAATCAGCTATCCCACGGTGAAACAGTGGATTCTCTCCGGAAAACTGCCCACCGTGCAGACCCCCGGCGGTCATCATCGGATCGACCAGGCCTCGCTGAAGCCCTTCCTGAAAGAGGACGCCACGCGTCCCGCGAAAGAGTCCCGCGAGCGCTATCGCCGCGTCTCCGGCCGCAACCAGCTCGTTGGCCATGTCGTTGATTTACAAGTAGATGGCCTGCTCGCAAAGGTGGTCATCTCCTTCGGGGAACAACAGGTAACGGCCATCATCACCGCCGACGCCGTCCGCGAAATGGACCTAAAAAAAGGCGACCCAGCCGCAGCCCTCATCAAGGCCACAGAAGTGATGGTCGAACGCATTTAGGCGCGCGACAACACTTAAAGTAGAGCCTGAACCTGACGTTTACTACTTTGATTCCTGTCGCGCGGGGCGTTTTACTCGTACTTCAGCGTCGTGACAGGATCCAGCTTCGCAGCACGGTTGGCGGGCAGTGTTCCGAAGATGACACCCACCAAAACTGCCGTAAATAGCGAGATGATTGCGCTCCAAGGTGAGATAGGGATCTTCAGACCAGTGAAGATCCGAATCGTCAGGGGCAGCGCCAGGCCCAGCAAAGTGCCTACCAAGCCCCCGGCGAGTGACAGAAAGACGCTCTCCGTCAGGAACTGAATTCGGATCTCCCGACTCGTGGCACCCAGGGCCTTACGGATGCCGATTTCCTTGATGCGGGACTGCACGTTGGCCAGCATGGAGTTCATGATGCCCACGCCTGAAACCACAAGCGTGATTGCCGAGGCAAGTGTGAGAACCACCATCAGCATGGTCGAGATCTGCCCCATTACCTGCAGGACCGAGGTCAGCGTAAACGCGGTAAAGGTGTTGCCCGCGCGATGTCGCGAGGCGATGATGGCTTCTATCTTGTGGGCGACCGGTTCGACCTGATTGGCATTCGCCACAGTGAAGAAGATCTGCTTCAGATTGTCTGTTCCCTGGAAGTAACGCGCCACGGAATACGGGATCAGCATGGTCTGGTTGTTGACTTCGCTCATGCCGAAGGTCGTGATGCTCTCTTTGAAGACCCCGATGATAGTAAATGGGATGCCGCTCACGGAGATCGTCTGATCGATCGCTGCCCCGGAACTGCCGTAGAGCTCCTGCGCCAGCGGCTCGATGACGACGACCACATGCGCGTGGGTGAGCTCATCTTCATCGTCAAAGAAGCGACCGGCGAGCACCTTCAGGTTGCGTACCTGCTTGTACTGCGGGCTGACGCCCAGCAGCATAGACTCTTTCACCTTGCCGTCGCCGACCGGGATACGGTCATGCCACTCCAGCATGGGCGAGCTGGCTATGATCCAGGGGCCCAGTTGATCCACAACCGCCGACATATCCTCACGCGTCATGAAGTCGGCTACGCTGACGTTGTCCGGCCCGGTGACCAGGCCGCCACCACCCTGCATTTCAATCATGTTCGGGCCGATGGACGCGATCATGTTCAGGGCATACTGCCGCCCCGTGAGCCCCAGCGTGGCGACCAGGATTACAGACGCGGAGCCGATCACCATACCCAGCATCGTGAGCAGGAAACGTGCCTTGCTGGCGCAGAAGGTGTCGATGGCCTGCGAGACAATCTCACGGAAGGCGACGGTGGAGGTAGCGCTGCGGAGGGTGGCCTCAAACGTGTCACGAGTGACGCGGCGGCGCGGTGCGGTGGCCGGTTGCGCGCCGGGGGGCGCTCCTGCCTGCACCGGGTTTTGTACGCTGGCCGCCATGCTCTGTGTGCAGTTCTCCAGAACCGGCATGCCGGTTCGCCATTCCAGTATCGCAGCCCCAGCATGCAAAGACCGGAAGCCCTGTCAGTCAGATACACTCCCCCTCTCTCTGGATGCAGACTTCATGGCGGCTTACGCCCCTGCGGGTACAACTTAAGCAGCAGGCCGGGTAGACAGAGGGGTTAGCCAGCCAACCTCCTACCCCCATTGGGGGCGGCGAAGAGAGGTATGGTTCTTCCATGCACCTGCTCCACGAGGACCGGCTGTTTCCCCCCGATCCGGAGACGCGCCGCATTGCCGGGCGCCTGTTCGCTTCGGTACGGCACCTGCCCATCATCAGTCCGCACGGCCATACCCAGGCTGGATGGTTCGCAAGGGATGAGGCTTTTCCGAATCCGGCAGCACTTTTCATTCAGCCGGACCACTACGTGCACCGCATGCTGCACAGCCAGGGGGTCACGCTCGAGGAGCTGGAGATCGGCGTCCCGCAGATGCGCGATCCGCGCCGAGTCTGGCGGCTGTTCGCGGAGCACTATTTCCTGTTCCGCGGCACCCCGACCCGGCTTTGGCTGGACTTCGCGTTTGGCGAGCTTTTCGGGCTCACCGAGCGTCTCTCCGCCGCTACTGCGGACCTGTACTACGACACCCTTACGGAGAAGCTTGCGACTCCGGCCTTTCGTCCCCGGGCCTTGTACGAGCGTTTCGGCATTGAGGTGCTGGCGACTACCGATTCCCCGCTGGACAGCCTTGCCGACCACCAGGCCATTCGCGACTCCGGCTGGGGAGGCCGGATTCTGCCAACCTTTCGTCCCGATGCCGTGGTGGATCCGGACTTTCCAGGCTTCCACGAGAACCTGCACAGGCTTATGCGGCAGGGTAGCGAGAATACCTCCAGCTGGCCGGGTTATCTTGCGGCTTTGCGCGGGGAGCGGGCGCGATTCCGTCGTTTGGGGGCGACCGCGACCGACCACGGCCATCCCACGCCCGCGACCGCCAACCTGTCGCAGCCCGAAGCGGAGAGACTGTTTGCGAAGATCCAGGCCGCGGGCGGATCGCCGGCGGAGCATGAACTTTTCCGGGCGCAGATGCTCACCGAGATGGCGCGCATGAGCCTGGAAGACGGTCTGGTGATGCAGATACACCCGGGGTCATACCGGAACCACAACGCTGCTCTGTTTGCGCGTTATGGGCGCGATGTGGGCGCGGACATCCCTATGCGAACCGATTATGTGGGGGGCCTGAAGCCGTTGCTCGATCAGTTTGGGCAGGAACGGGATCTCACCATCATCCTGTTCACGCTGGATGAGTCCACGTACAGCCGCGAGCTGGCGCCCCTGGCGGGGCACTACCCCTGCCTGCGCCTGGGGCCGCCGTGGTGGTTTCACGACAGTCCCGAAGGCATGATGCGTTTCCGCGAGCAGACCACCGAGACGGCCGGCTTCTACAACACGGTGGGCTTCAACGATGACACGCGCGCTTTCCTTTCGATTCCGGGCAGGCATGATGTCGCCCGCCGCATGGATTGCGCGTTTCTGGCGAAGCTGGTCGCGGAGCACAGAATGGGCGAGGACGAGGCCGCCGAGGTGGCCCATGCCCTCTCGTATGACCTCGTCCGCAGGACGTATCGGCTCTAGCCCAAACCGTCAGGCCTGGGGCTTGACGGCGGCGGCACCCTGCGGTGGCGGCACGGGCAGGATTGCGACCTCGTAGTTGCGCCCCAGCCAGCGGTTTTCGTTTGGCCAGAACATTGTGAAGGCGATGCCCGTTGTACCTTCCGGCACGGCCTGCACATCGACGTAGGATCCAGGGTGCCCGACCTGCTGCGACGCGACGCGGTTCGTGGTCGTCCAATTATCGGGCGTCCACAAGAGCTGAAATGCGTCAGCGTCGGTGACACGAAGTGTTCCACCCTGGACCATGGTGCTGATCGGCCGTGTGACACGGAAAATCTCCATGCGGCTTTGAAACTTGCGTTCGCTGGCCGGCACGGCATACCGCTCCTCGACTACCGAGATGCGGTCAAAGACCTTGCCATCAGCGAGGGAGCGCAGCAGCTTAAGATACTCCGCATGGGCCCATACCAGGGGCTGCGCCGAGCCGGCCGAGCGGCCGCAGTACATGCCTTCACTCGGCAGATCGTCATGATCCCAGACCTGCTCGGGCAACATGCCGCCGATGGAGGAGAATCGCTCCATGGCCTGCAGCAAGGGCTTGACGTCGCGACCGGCGGCCAGCTCGTAGTGAGCTCGTTCGCCAGTGAGGATGGGCCATGCACGGCCCTGCCCATAGCCGATGTAGGGGCCGCCATCCTTTCGTTGACCGTAGCCATCGTGGTTGTACCTGCGCCAGCAGGGGCCATAGGGCGTGTCGATTTTCAGAATTTTATCGACGACCTTGAGTGAGTCCACGATCAATGGATCGTCTGCCCTGCGCACGCCATATCGTACGAGCTCGAGAAAGCCCGCATCGATGACGCCGCGAGCCTCAAACGTGGCTTGTTCCCCCGGTTCCCTGTTCGCGATAAATACATTGCCCAGCGGAATGGAGTCATTGTGAAAGGGCTCACCTTGGGCTGGTGGACGGATGCGCATGTAGTGATGAGCTATGTCGGGGTCGAGCACACCGCTTTCCGTGGTGGTCCATTCGTCCAGGTGCGCTTCGATCCAGTCGGCGTAATCCTCCAGAAAGCTTCCTTGTTCAGCGGAGCCGAGATTCCGGCAGATATCCGCGGCGCAGAGCAGACCGGAGATGACCACGGCCAGCGTGGATGGCGAGTAGCCGGCATTCTCTTCCCACCGCTCCTGCTGTGTAACCGGGGCGTAGCGGACGAGGAAGCCCGCGGCGTTGCTGACAAAGGGGAACACATCGAAGTTGCCGAGCCCGTCCATCTTCCACAAGCGCCAGGCCAGGATGATGGGATAGGCGACCTCGTCGAGCTGGATACCCGACCAGTAGGGCGTTCCGTTGATCCAGAAGTTCTGCGAGAAGCCACCGTTGGGATGCTGTGTGCACGCCAGGTACACCAACGCGCGAAGGGCTGTGTCGACGCGACCGCATGCCAGCATGGCGGTTGCCGACTGGATCATGTCGCGCGTCCACACCAGGTGGTAGCCGCCGAGATCATCGTCACCTTTGGCATTGCCCCAAGGGATGGAAGCCGAGGCGATGAAAGCGCCGGAGTAGGTTTTGTCCTCATGCGTGAGCACGGTGTTGTGCGAAACCCGTGCGAGCTTGCCACCGTCGGTTGAAACTGCGGCCAGGCGTTCCGGGCTTGTGGCGCGGTGCCACTGGTCAATGAAGCGCTTGCGGTGCATGGCGTAGGGTGTTGCGAGCGTTTGCATCATGCCGGCAAGGGCCGCGTGCGGGGCGTCGCCGAGCGCAATGGCGATGGTGAACTCGCGGTTCTGGGCGATGTCTACCTCGCCCATGATGGCGATGTTGCCGTTGGTTGCCTCGCCATAGGCCCACGTCATCTTGGTGTGGGTGGTGAGGTCCTGATAGCCATCACTTACCCCCACGTAGCCGCAGGAGGTCCGTGAGAAACCGCAGCTGGCGCCGAAGGCCAAGGCTACGTCGTCCTTCCAGGCAAGTACTGTGCGCTGGCCCGCCACGTTGAGGGCCCTTGCGGAATTCCCCGCACCGCCACCAGCGAGGTGCGGGGCGAGCAAGGCGTAGCACTTCAGATGAGAAAGGATCTTTTCATCCCCGGTGATCTTTACGTTCATCAACACCACGGGATGGTGCGGATCGGTGATGAACTCTTTCGTGACGGTGTACTGCCCGTTGAGATCGCTGGCCACCACGCGGACGGCAAGGGCATCATCATCGATGTAGTGGAAGTCGTACTCGAAGTCGCGCTTCTCTTCGTGGACGAAAGTCTCTCCATCCGTGAACAGCAGCTCCATATCGCGAGTTTGCGGTCGGTCAATGGTGGGGTAGTAGATCTCGTTCAGCGTGCCGTGCGAGAGCGTGAACCAGATTCTGCTGGACGCGGCATAGGCCGTGGAGACGGCGTCCTTTTTGCTGGATGTCCATCGAGGCTCGAGCCCCGGTCCGCCGGGTGCGGGGCCATCATCGGCCAGCCATTGGTAGCTTCCGTTTGCAGGTGCATTCATGCGGGGATTAGACGCGTAATCGGGGAAAAGAGAAGGCACGTGGTGGACTCACAGAGCCCACCACGTGCCTTTTCTTTTCGTGCTGACTGATGCCTCGTTACGCGCCGGACTCGGCAGCCTGCGACAACGCTTCGCCAAGGTCACGAATGTGCTTCGCATTGGCATTCTTTTCGTCGCCCGCAACGGCGACGGTGTCCTTGCCGAGCTTTGTCACCAGGGTCTTGATGGCATCGCCGTCAATCTCCTTGGCATGCAGCAGCTTCTTGAGTTTGCCGAGATCCTGCACAACCTTCTTCACACCCTCGTGGTCATGCTTGGAAAGATAGTCTTCCCAGCCTTCGATGTTGGTGGTGGCTTTCTCAATCGTAAAGCTCTTTACGCCGGCCTTGACGGCTTCAAGCGTGGACGTTAAACGAGTTGTCGGCATGTGCGAATTCCTTGGTAAGAGTTTGTAACGAGTTTCTAGATCCCGTTCCCTCTATGCGATGCGAAACAGCGCTTTGCCCAGACTGGGAGATTCGGCGGGCTTCACCAGACGGCACTTCCCCTGAAACCCATTGGACGTGACGAACATCGACGGGTTCCGCTGAAGGAGGGTCTCGGGAAGTAGTTGTTCCCCGTTTACGCCCGGTATGCATGCGGCCGCCTGATGGACGACCGCCTTTCCCCTGCCAGGCACCCCCTCGTAACTTCGGCAGCCGGATGGTAACGAAATCGCGTATACGCGTGGCTCTCCCTTCATAAATCGTTGGGGCACTCTGGTGATCATGGGTTAGGCTTGCCTTCTAATGAGGCAGGAAACGTCTTTTCACCGCGTACGTATGAGTGACGTCGCCCAGGCGGCTGACGTCAGCGTCATGACGGTATCCCGCGTGATGAACGGCCACTCCAGCGTTCTTGATGAAACAAGGGAACGCGTTACCCGGGCCATCGAGGACCTGGGATACCGGCGCAATGAATTGGCACGTTCGCTACGGAACACGCGCTCGCGACAGGTTGGCATCCTGGTGCCCAACCTTTATGATCCGTTCTTTGCTCTGTGTGCCCACGCCATCAATCAGGTTTCAAGACTGCATGGCTACTCGCTGAGTACGGCGACCACGGACCAGGACCCCTCGACCGAGTATGACGAGGCAAGCCGCATGCTGCAGCGCAGCGTCGACGGCCTGATCGTCATTCCTGCCGGCACCGAGAAGGTGTCAAGGCTCCTGCAGCCCGAGTTCAGCAATACGCCCCTGGTGACGATTGACAGACCGGCGTCGGGTGCGGCTCGCAAGCTCGATACCATCGTCGTCCAGAACAAGCAGGGCGCGATCTGCGGCACAGAACATCTGCTCTCCCTGGGGCACAAGCGGATTGCCTGCATCGCGCTTCCCTCGTCGCTGTATACGCTGCGTATGCGAATTGAGGGATACCAGAGCGCGATGGATGCTGCCGGACTGCAGGCAGAGGTCGTGCACGTTGCGGAAGATGTGGAGGCGACGCTTTCTGCACTGCACAGCCTGCTGCAGAGATACAGACCGACAGCACTTTTCTGCGCCAACAACGTGGTGACGCGGCAGGTGCTGCACGCCTTGAAGGCCATGGGCTTTGAGCCGCCCGATCCGATTGCTCTTACCGGTTTCGATGACTTCGAGTTCGCAGCCCTGCTCGGATCCGGCATAACGGTGATCCGTCAACCGGTGGAGACCATGGCGAGACTGGCGGCGGAGACGCTGTTCGATCGTCTGGCCAAACCCGATCGCGAAGAACAGGGCAAGCGGATTGTTCTGCCCGTGGAACTGATCATTCGTGGATCGTGCGGCACGCAAGCTCGCAGGCCTTCGCCTTAAGCTAACCACTTGCGCTATACACAACTCGCCCCTGAACGCGTGAAGGCCAGCAGAACAGGTCGCGCAAGGAGTCCGCAGTTTCGGACCCCTTGCGCGATCGTCGATCTTTACAGCTATTTAATGTTGCCGTTCAGTCCTGCTGGGAAGAAGCCACCCTTCCCCGAACCGCCAGCGTATACGATCGCGAGCGCCTGGGCAGGCGTGATTGTGGGGCCGAGCGAACCGTTCGTCGTCCCGGAATAAGGAGCTGCGCTGATGGTGGTGACACCAGTGGTGGCGTCCGTCGAACTGGTCACAAAGCTGATTGACGCATTCACGATACCCGATGCCGTTTCCACGGTTGATCCATTCAGCAGTACCAGCTGGTTGGCTACGCTGGCGTCATCTCCGCGCAAGTTGGTCGCTGAACCCGAACCGTCCAGCATGGCACGCACGCCGGAGATGCCGGTGGTGACCAGCGAGGCCGTACCTGCAGGACCGAGCGTTGTTGCCGCCTGGTCCATGGCGTAGATCTGGGTGCGGATCAGGCCATAGTGGTAGGCCTCCGTCGCCTGGAGACCTGCGGCGGCGTTGAGGTTTGCGGGAACAGTCAGCAGGGGCGCAGCACCGCTATAGGCAGCGACCCCGGCCTCAAAGATATAGGCCCCGAGCAGGAAGTTGATGTCGCTTGCGAACGGATCGAAGGTGGTCTGCGTGATCGCTGTTGCGGGAATCTTGAATTGGACGAAGTACGCAAGGACCGCCGTCCACAACGCGTTGAAACTGTTGTAGAGATCGATCGACGGCTGAGCTACCGCAGCTCCAGAAAGGGCTGAGCGGAGGAAGTTGATGTGCTTCTGCTCGTCCAGGGCGATCTCGGCGGCATAGGACGCCAGCAGTGGATTGGCGAAGGTCACCTTGCACGCCGCCGAGCCACCAGGCTTTGTCGTTACAGTGCCCGCAGCCGATGTGCCGCTGGTACCGATGCCGGCATCCGTTAGAGTCTGGCCAAACGCTGCAAGCGAATAGTAGTTGCCTTCGAGATACTCGAGGTTAAGAGCGAAGTTGAGGTAGTCCGTGTCAGTGAGGGTAGGGGCTGTCTGCGCACTTGCCATGGAGGTCAGTGCGAGGCCGGCAATCGCTGCGCCGCCGAGCGTGAGCATCCGACGCCGGCTGTTTGCGATCACTTCATCAAGCTGCTGTGTTTCAAGAGTCGCCATCTTAGTCTCCGTGCTTACGCGGTCGTCGCGCTGATGTTGCCGTTAAGGCCGCTGGGGAAAAACGTACCGCTCTTCACGCCGGAGCCGCCGCCGGTTCCGTACACAATGTGAAGAACCTGATCCGTGGTCCGTGCATAGCCCTGCGCGGTTGTGGGATCCGCCGCGACGATGGTGCTCGCGCTCAGCATCGTCTCTTTACCGCCACCCAGACTGGCGCGCACGGTGGAGACGGCGTTGGCAATCGAGATCAGGGTGGAGCCGGCGCCTACGATTTGCGAACGAATCGATGCCGCATGATAGGCCTCTACCGCGTGGATCCGCACGCCTACACTGAGGTTCCCCTTATCCGTCAGCAGCCCTGCTGCGCCGTGATAGGCCGTGACCCCGACGTCCTCAAAGATGAACGCGCCGATGAGGTAGTTGTCGTAGCTCGAAAAAGGATTGAAAGTGCTGCCAAGACCCGCTGCCGTAGCTAGCCCGTTGAAGCTGGCGGTGAGGTCGATCTTGGGCGCCGAGACCGCCGCGGTTCCAAGCGCATTGCGAAGCAGGCGAACGTGGTCGAGCTCGTTCTGCGCTACCTCGTTGATGTAGGCCCGTTGAACTGCCGTCGTCCCGGGGATCAACGCGCCACCCGTCGTGAGGCTGGTCAGATTGCCCGTATCACCCACGCCAAGACCTGTACCCGTCGCAGCCCTGAGGTAGAACTCCGCCTCCAGGTACTCCAGGTTGAGAGCAAAATTTAGATAGTCTGCATCGCTAAGACCAGTCTCCGGCGTGGTCGTCGGCGGCGTGGTCGATGTCTGCGGTAAAGGCAGGGTATCGCCGCCGCTGCATCCTGCGACCAGCGAACTCGCTACAACACCGCCCGCCCCAGCCACAAAACTGCGGCGGGACAATGAGCGATCAATTAATTGCGTCAATTTCCGTTCCAATTGGCACTCTCCCTATAAGTAAATCAACATCGCTTGTGTGTTTCCAGACACACTTCATACTCGATGAACTCACAACATCTGCCCGTCGATCTTAGGGCTAAAGCCTTCCAGGTTTGGATAAGCTCTTAGTCCCCAGTCTCTGTTACCTTCACCACCTGATCCGCCGCTACGTTGTGCAATGTCTGCACTTTGCCGGAAGGCCAGCGAATCTCTACACTCTCAGCCCGCGTATCCTGGCCCAACCCAAAGTACACAGGACCGTAGCTGGACGACGCATATCCCACACTGGTTGTCATGTGGTTGTACTGGGTCTCGCTCTTGGAGACGACCTTCACTCGCGCACCGATGCCATCACGGTTGCTGACCGTTCCGCGTAACTGGATGTCGAGCCAATGCCCGGCTTTGGGGCTGTGGTTCATCCAGATCTCGGCGTCCCGGTCGAGAGCGGTTGCGACGACGTCGACTCGTCCATCACCGTCCAGATCGCCAAAGGCGCAGCCACGATGACGCCCGCCTCGTGTGGCATCGAAGCCAGCGGTTTCCGTGTACGGCTTCCACTTGCCGCTTGCCCCGGGGTTACGGAAAACCGTGTTGAACTGATCGATGTCGGCGCCCGGAATCGGCATGGTTTCGACGTGTCCACGGGTCACGAACAGATCTTTCCATCCATCATTGTCGAAGTCATACAGAGCGGCGCAGTAGCCCGCCATCTTCATGCTCGCCTCACGCATACCGCTTGGCGAGGTAACCTCTCGAAACTCCCCCTTGCCCGCGTTTTCGATGAGAGGGAAGGTTTGATTGTTCAGCGCGACATAGGCAATGTCCGGCAGGCCATCGTTATTGAAGTCCCGAAAGTCCAGCCCCATGCCGGAGATGAAGTTGCCGTCTTCAGGCAAAGCGACTCCTGCTTCAAAGGCGACCTCTTCGTATTTGCTGCCCGTATTGTGAAACAGGCTGTTGTAGCTGGCATCGTTCGTTACGAACAAGTCCGGCTTCCCATCTCCGTCATAGTCAGCTACGCCGACGCCCATACCCTTACCTGGGTGTTGCCGTATGCCCCACTCCGCTGAGACATCCTGAAACTTTCCGTTGCCTTTGTTCAAGAAGAGCTGGTTCGGCTGAGGCTTGTAGAACTTTGGATGGCAGTAGTCTCCCACGCCACGAAAGGCACAGAGGGGTTTGTCTGTGTAGGTCCAACGCATGTAGTTCACCACGAAGAGATCCAGCAAACCATCGTTGTTGACGTCCACCCAA
This sequence comes from uncultured Acidobacteriaceae bacterium, assembly GCA_964247615.1. GTDB lineage: Bacteria > Acidobacteriota > Terriglobia > Terriglobales > Acidobacteriaceae > Granulicella. The sequence continues at coordinate 66,431 of CAXTVC010000002.1, read as the reverse complement.
GCTGCGGTAATGCTCCACAAGGGCCCAAACTCCGGGTCGTTTGATTGGTTAAGGCCCGCGGCAACCGTGACGTCGGTAAAAGTGCCGTCGCCATTGTTGTGGTACAGCGTATTCTTACCCACTCCCGCTACGAAGAGGTCAGGGTGCCCGTCGTTGTCGTAGTCAGCCACGGCAACCCCGATGTCGTATCCAGTTCCTGCCAGGCCCGCCTGCGCTGTTACGTCGGTGTAGTGATTGTTGCCATCATTACGAAAAAGCCTGTTGCTGTATTTCGGAGCATCCTTCTTCAACGTTGCGATATCTGCGCCGTTGGTGAAAAAGATGTCCTGACGTCCGTCCCCGTTGTAGTCGAAGACCGCCACGCCGCCTCCCATCGCCTCGGGTGCGTTCTTGCCCGGGGTCTCATCGTCTTCGAAATGAAAGGGAATCTTCTGAAGCTCGAACCTCAAGGGCGAAGGCACCTCCGCCTGCGGAGATTGCGCCGAGGCTGGCCTTGAAATCGCAAAACAGCAAAGCAACGTCCCCAGCGTGAAGGCAGGACAGAGTGTGACGAGGGACTTAAGACGCATACATTCCGAGAGCACCAGGAAGGGAGGATGGTTTCCTCCTCCCTTCCCCTGTGCCGAGTTACCGGGTTAGAAGTAGAACTTCGCAGCCAGTGTCACGAAGCGCGACCCTGTCTTGAATGCGGGAGTTCCAGTTGTCTGCGTGTTCGTGTTGCTTGCCGCGAGTGAGGTAACCGACAGCGGTGTGTGTGTGCCGTCGGAGTTCACCGTGTAGCAACCAGCGCAGGTGGCGTTCTGGGTTTGCGTGAGGGTCAGCTGAGAGTCGAGCTGGTTAGCAAGACCGAACTGACGGAGAGGGTGATTCAACCAGTTGTCCGCATTTGCCCGAATTTCTATGCGACGAACCTCGGAGAGACGGAAGCTCTTGTAGACGCCCAGGTTGCTGTTCCAGTAGTTGGGAGCGCGCATGTACGGAAGGATGCTCGGCCCCTGCTGGCCATACGCGGGTGTTGTGAAGCAGGCCGGGTTGAAACGCTGCCCCTTCTTGAGATTTTTTGTCGGATCGCACGTTACTTCCGGAACAAGGAGGTTGTATGCATTTGTTCCTAACCAGGTTGAAGCGCTTACACCAGTAGCGCGGAGTCCATTTGGCAGAGCGACACTGTTGTCAGGCAGGTTGGGGTGGTTGACTGTTGGTGTTGTAAGAGCGTTCCAAGTTGCGTTGAGATTGCCTGCAAGAGTTGTCTGCAGGGGCGCACCGCTCTGGAATGCTGTGTAGGTTGTGGCTTTCCAGCCATTCACCGCTTGGCCCAGTGCGCGGGTTGCGAAGCCTGAGCCATGAATTGGGCTCGGCAAGGAATAGTTCACAGTGAAGTTGATGATGTTGGTGTGGTCGTAAGCAAGCGGACCGTAGTTGTTTTGAATGACGAAGGGGTCAACACCCGTTCCGTTGCCAGATCCGTTGTTCGTGCCACCGTCACGGATACCAAGCACCTTACTAAAGGTGTAGTTCCCAACGTAGGTGATCTTCCCGGTCTGCTTTTGGTAGTTCACCTGGAGCGAGTTGTAGTTCGAGTACGGCGCGTGGGTCAGCAGGAAGATGTCCTGATATGCCACGAGCGGCCGGAAGTTATTTGCCTGGAAACTCGGCGTGTAAGAGGCCGGATCCGAAGCGCAGTAGATGGAGGGATCACTGCCGCATCCCGGAGCTGAGGGTGAGATGTAGCGCCCTGTGGTCGGATCCTTTTGGAAGAAGCCGCCTGGTGCGATGTTGTTGAGGTCACCGAGATGACTGTTGCCGCCGTCGAGGTACTCATCCACGCTGCGGTTTCCTACCCACGAGACTTCGAGGACGGAGCGCCACTTCATGGCCTGCGAGATGGTCAGGTTCCAATCGCTGGTGTACGGCACTCGATTGTCGCCCTGCTTCATGGCATAGACGGTGGAGCCATTCTGCGCCACGCTGGAGGGCGGGGTGAAGCTGCTGACATTGTTGTATCCCTTGAAGGCATTGTTCGTCGTGTAAGAGAACGAGCCCTGGGGACCATTGCCGGCGTTACCGACCTCTGTACTTGCCTGGTAGTAGTAGGTGGCATATCCGCCCCGGACTACCGTTTTGCCGGTACCTAAGATGTCATACGCAAAACCCAAGCGAGGTGCGTAGAAGAAGAGCCTGGAGGGAAAGCCGGAGAGCGGAATGCTGGCGTCATTTGCGTGCCACGAGAGTCCCGTGTTGGCAGGCGCTGCAGTCTTGCTGTTGACGTAGGTGCTCGGATTCCAGACCTGGAAGCCTTCCGGGATGCCGTACCAGTTGCCGATGTGGTCGAAACGCAGGCCGTAGTTCAGGGTCAGCTTTTTAGACGCCTTCCAGGAGTCCTGGCCATAGAGGGACCACTGGTGCCAGCGAATGTCCTGGGGAACCTGAACGTTTTGTTGCGAGTAGCTTGCTATGTTGCCGAGTTCGAGATCCGCAACGTAGTTGTTGGTGGAGATGTTGCTGCCACCGTAGTTGTAGGTTCCGTTATCCGGGACGTTGCTGTTCTGGTAGTTATGCTGGTCGTCCCAATAGAAACCACCCTTGATCGTGTGGGTTCCAAGTACCTTGGTCACGTTGTCGTAGACCGAAGGAACTTCTTTCACGCCGCCAAACGAGCCGGTGGAGAAGGGGTACTGCGAGATGTTCGCAAGCGTTCCACCCCAGGGACCTTCGAAGTTAGGAATCTGCTGCGCCGTGTTGCCGAACAGGCCGGTTGCAGTAAAGCCGACATCCTGGCGATTCGCAGCAGAGGGATTCGCGAGCTTGTAAGGATTTGTGAAGTGCGCCCGTCCGAATACAGCCTCGTTGGTGGTGGTCGGGTTGAAGACGTGGGTGTAGTTGGCAAGAATGACCGTCGTCGTCGTCTGAGACGCGGAGGTCGAGGGGTAGGGCAGAGTCCAGCCTGGTGCCCACCAAACGGAGATCGGGGCCAGATCGGATTCTTTCTGGTAGGTGAAGGAGCCCGTCAGTTTGTCGTTGTCGCTGATGGCATAGTCAAGCTTGCCCGTAGCTTCCCAACGGTTTTGAGGGGAGGTGTTTACATAGTTGTAGTTCGTATAGCCATTCCCAGGGGTTGGTGTCTGGTTCGGCGTGGGGTAGAGGCTGAGCACGGATTTCGCGAGCGGATCGAACGCCGACGTGGGAACGCTGGTGGCGGTACCACCGGTGGGTACGTTCTGCTGCAGTTCGTTGTAGAAGCCACCCCAGGTATTACGAAGGGTTGCCAACGTGGTCGCATCAATACCAGCGTTGCTGAAATCGCCATTGCGCTGCGCGGCGTTTGGGACGTTGTAGTTGAGGATGGAGCCAGCGGGCTGCTGCTTCATGTACTCATAGCCACCCCAAAAGAAGAGCTTGTCTTTATTCTGGTTGAACTTGGTGAACGGGATTCGGACCGGTCCGCCGACGTTGCCACCCATGTAGTAATAGCTCTGGGCGGCGTTTGTGCCTCCCTGGCTCTTGGTGTACGCATCAACCGAGTTCAGAGCGGCGTTGTGGGTATAAAGGTAAGCTTCGCCGTGATAGTTCTTTGTACCGCTGCGGCTGAAGGCCTCGAAGATCACCGGGCCCTTGGCAAACTCCGCTCCGTAGTCGGACATGAGGATCTTGATATTGCCGATCATGTCGGGGTTGATGTTGGCGATCTGCGTGCCGGCATTACCCGGATCGACAAGGTTCGCGCCATCCAGCATGTAGGCGATGGTGCCGTTCGGCTGGGTGCCGTTGGCAGAGACGCTACCGACAGGGCCATTGTTGGAGCCTACGATGCGATCGTTAAAGCCACCGCCCGTGGGGGCCGCCAGAGCCATGCCCGGAGCAATCCGCAGCAACTCGCCGGCGTCACGACCCGCGAACGGGAAGTCATTGATCATTTGCTGGTTCAGCGAAGTACTGACTTCCGCCGTGTCCAGCGGAACGGCGACGTCTCCGCCTGATACAACCTCGATGCTCTGCGCGCTGCCGCCGACCTGTAGCTTGATGTTGGGGACGTCCCGGTTGTCGCCGAGGCCCATCACGACGCCCTTTTCTTCCCAGCTCGAGAAGCCGTTGGCGGTCACATCGAGGGTGTAGGTTGCCGGCTGCACGCTGGTGATGGCGAAGTGGCCGGACTTGTCCGTAACCGAGGTACGGGTGTCGCCACTGCCTTCGTTCTTCAACGTGATGTTGGCGTTCGGCACCACGGCGCCTGACTGGTCATAGGCGGTGCCGCTGATGGTACCGGTGAGTTGCTGGGCATGAGCCGCCACCCCGGCCACAGCCAGGAGCAACGCAAGGCCAGACATCCTGAAGCGCCTTATGAGCGATACGCCCGAGCCTTCAGTACTTCCCTTCGTCTGCAAAAACATACACATCCTCCAAAAGTCCTGCATGCGTCCATACACAGTTTGGGGTATCGTTAACACCCGTTCCCAGTTCTGTGTTTCAACACGATTCTTCTATTTACGGAGCGACATCTTGATAGCTGCTGGTGATCATGAATGTCAAGGAATTTGTTTTGCAAAGGTGATGCTGCCTGTTCATCGGCGATTTCGTGCATCGGAGCACTTTCGCCTTGCGCGCGTTTGACAGGGATCAGAGCGGTTTGGGATAGTGAGCTGGGTGGCACGCGCGCGAGCAGGGCGTTGATTCATGCCGATCCATCAGGCCAAGTGACGCTGCGCATGACTCCCTCGCTCGCCGGCCGCTGTGGAGCGATGAGGCATATTCTGGGCAGTCTGGTGCGGTATCGGTCAAAGCGGAAGGTGCTGCGTGTCTGTTTTGCGGCCCTGCTTGCCTTCCCGGTCCTTGCCCAGGAGCCTTCCTCCAACCTGCAGGAACAGGCCACTGCCGCGAGCCAGAGTGGCGATCTTCCCCGCGCCACCGATCTATATAAGCAGGCGCTTGCCGCGGATCCGCACTGGGCCCAGGGCTGGTGGTTCCTCGGCAATCTCCAGTACCGGCAGAACCTGTATGCGGAAGCCACGGACTCGTTGAGCCAGTACATTGCGCTTTCGCCAAAGGCGGTTGCCGCGCTGGCGCTGCGGGGTCTGTGCGAATACGAGACAGGTGCGCTGCCGGCCTCGCTTGCAGACATACAGCAGGCCCTGTCGCTGGGAGCAGCCAATCAGCCACGCAACGCGCAGATCCTGCTGTACCACGAGGCCCTGCTGCTCACCCGCCTGGGCCGCTTCGAGGAGGCGTTGGGAAAATACACGCCATTTGTGCAGCAGGGGCTGACCAATGACGATGTGGCCGTCGGGCTCGGGCTGGCGGGGCTGAGGATCACTGAACAGCCATCGGCACTCTCCGCGGCTGATCTTGCCCTTGCCGCCCAGAGCGGGCATGCAGCCTTCCAGATGTTGGGCGGCGATATTCCGGGCGGGAGAAAGGCCTTTGAGGCCCTTTATACGGCGTACCCGGGGCGACCGAATCTTCATTACTTCTGTGGATACCTTCTGCTCACGTCCGATCCGGATGCGGGTATCGACGAGCTGCGGGGGGAGATCGCCGCAGTGCCTGCCAGTCAGCCGGCGCACACCATGCTGGCGTGGATGCTGGAGGTTCGCGGTGATTACGCCGAGGCGCTGCCCGTGGCACGCGAGGCCGTGCGCGAGGATCCTGTTCTTTCAACCAATCAGCTGGTGCTTGGCAGGGCGCTGCTGGAGAACGATGATGCCAGGGGCTCGCTGGGCTATCTGAACCAGGTGGTGACCCGCGAACCGCAGAATCTGGAAGCCCACATCGACCTTACCAAGGCCTACTCGGTCCTTGGCCGTACGGAGGAGGCGCGCCAGGAGAGACTGCTGAGCCTGCAGCTTGCCGAGGGGGGACGTGCCCATGCGCCTTAGGCTCTGGACTCTCCTCCTTCTTTTCATGCTCGGCGCCTCGGCGGGGGCGCAACATCCGCTGGACAATGCCAGCTGCGTGAAGTGTCACTCGGCCCAGGCGTTCCCGCAGCCTTCCACTCCCATGGGGCGGGCGATGCAGGTGCATGGCAGCAATCCGACCCTGGACGCACACCCAAAGCTGACCTTTACCAGCGGACGTTACAGCTACTCTGTGACGACCCAGGGCGGCATCACGCAATACAGCGTCACCGATGGCACGGACACGCTCACAACGCCGGTTGCGTGGACGATGGGTGCCGAGGCGCAGACCTGGATCCTGCAGAAGGATGGTGTGAAGTACGAGAGCCTCGTGAGCTATTACCCGGTGATCAAGGGGCTAGATATCACGACAGGCGATGAGCGCATGCATCCGGCCACGCTGCTGGAGGCGCTAGGCCGGCCCCTGGGCGAGCAGGACGCCAAGGCGTGCTTCGGCTGCCACGCCACCAATGCGGTAACGGCCCATAAGCTCAGCCTCGACTTCATGCAGCCCGGGCTGACCTGCGAACACTGCCATACGGATGCCGCGGCGCACCTTACCCGCATCGTGCATGGGGACGATAGCGTGCTGCCCAAAGACCTGAGTGGTCTTTCCACGGAGGCTATGTCGACCTTCTGCGGCCAGTGCCATCGCACCTGGGACACGGTGGTGCGTAGTCACTGGCAGGGCGTTGCGAATGTGCGATTTCAGCCGTACCGGTTGGCAAACAGCCGCTGCTACAACGGGACGGACGCTCGCATCGGCTGCACCGCCTGCCACAACCCGCACGAGAATGTGAAGCAGGACGCCGCGTACTACGACAACAAGTGCCTGGCCTGTCATTCGCCTGCGGTTACGGTCTCGGCGGCGAACACGAATCACGCGAAGATCTGTCCGGTAGCGAAGACCAATTGCACAAGCTGCCATATGCCCAAGGTGCCGCTGCCGAATGGTCACCTGACCTTTACCGATCACCAGATCCGGGTGGTGAAGGCCGGCGAGGTCTTTCCGAACTAGGGCATTTCAGAGAGGCCGTGGGAGCTACTTGCCAGGGCCTTTCTTCTGCTGTTCTTCGGTAAGTTTTGCGACGATTGCACGCTCCCTGGCGCCATCATCCGGGCGATGCAGCTTGTAGTACACGCTGGCCAGCTCCACGTGTGGGTCGAGCCACTCCGGTTGGGCTTTCGTCACCGCCTCAAGCTCCGTGACTGCAGCCGCGTACTCGCCTGACAGATTCTTCCAGCGCGCATCCTGGAAGCGTGCCATGGTGGAGCTTCCATTGAGCTGCAGCGCGCGATCCAGCAGGGGCTTGGCTCCGGGGAGGTCACGATTCTTCAGGAGAATGGCCCCCAGATAAAGGTTGGCGTCGAAGTCGTCCGGCTTTTGCTGCAGTGCCGCTCGAAAGGCTGTCTCGGCCTGCGCTGTGTCGCCAGCGTGGTCACGCGCCATGCCGAGCAGTGTCTGGATGCGCGGGAGCCTTGGGTCCGCGCTTGCCGCCACTTCGAGGTCCTTGCGCGCAAGCTCGGTCTCGTTCAGGTCGAGCCACGTGGAACCGGCGAGGAAGTTGGTGTCGGCGGCACCGGTGGTCTCGGCTACATGCTGCAAGCGCGTGGCCCCGTCACGCCGTTTGCCGGAAGCGATCAGCGCACTGCCGAGCACGTACTCGAAGTCAGCATTGCCGGCGTTCTCAGGTTCCAGCGGTGTCATGAAGGCGACAGCCTCAGAGGCTCGCCCCAGTTTTACCTCGCTATCCCCCAGCAGGATGGCGAGCTGCACGTTGCGCGGCTGGCCTTTGCGAGCCTCTTCGAACTCGCGCGCTGCATTGGCGAGGTCGTTTTTCTTGTAGAGCGCCAACCCCAGATCCGTGCGCACCTCAGGGTTTTCGGGAATGGCCTGGAGAGCGAGCCGGTACTGCGCGATGGCATCGTCCAGGCGACCCGTGTGCGCGAGCGCCGCGCCGAGATTGACCCGGGCATCCACCAGCTTTGGATTCAGCTGCAGCACGTGCTGATAGTCACGGATGGCCGCCGGGAAATCTCCCCGTTGCTGGGCATCCGCTGCCGCGCCGAAGAGCTTTTGCACTTCAGATTGTTGTGCCTGGGGAGGCGCCAAAAACATCGCCAGCAGCAGCGGAAGAACGCCTGACATGTACATCAGCATACCCTCGCACGCAGCGTCCAGACCGCTTGCTGTGAAGCGGTCCCTCCTCGAGCGATGCGCGAGAAGATCAGCCTGTGGTTCCCGGCTTGCGGGCCGCCTCGAAGCCGCGGCCTTTCACGATGCCCGCACCTTCGCGGATCGTCACCAGCTGGTCGGCTGCCAATCCCGCGAAACTTTCCGTCTCTCCGTGGGGCCAGCGTACCTGGAGATCCACCCGGGTAACCGCTCCCAGGCCGAAGTGCAGACGTGGGTCGTTGGCGGAAAGATAGCTGGTCTGACTGCTGACCTCCTGCACCTGCGTCTTGCCGCCGTAGTGCGCCACCACCCTGGCACCGATTGCGCTGCGATTGCTGCGCGTGCCTTCCAGCCGCACCTTGATCCAGTGATGCCCTGGGGGAGCATCGGTCCGCAGCAGCGTCGGCGGATCATTCATGTTCATGATGAGGATGTCGAGATCGCCGTCATTATCGAAATCACCAAAGGCGCAACCGCGGCTGACGTATCGCTGCGCAAGCGCCGCTCCGGCCTCCGCCCCCACGGCACTGAACCGTCCATTGCCGTTATTGCGGTACACCACGCGCGGGCAGCGCCATGGGTACTTGGGGTGAACCCGTTCCAGCTCAGGATTTACGTTGCCCGTCACGAGAAAGATGTCCGGATAGCCATCGTTGTCCAAGTCCACCATGCCTGCGCCCCAGGTAACGAAACGCGTGTCCGCGCTGAGACCGGCGCGCGTGGTCATGTCCTCGAAGTCGCCCTTGCCATCGTTGCGGTACAGGCCGTTTGCCTGGTCCTGGAAGTGGGTCTTGATGAAGTCGATGTGCCCGTCCAAATCGTAGTCCCCTGGCCCCAGGCCCATCCCGCCCAGGTTCTCGCCATCCGGCCCCACGGCAATCCCGCGGATAAGGCCTTCTTCGCTGAAGGTGCCATCGTGCTTGTTGATCAGCAGCAGGCTGGGCGTGGAATCGCAGGCGAGCAGGATGTCCGGCCAGCCATCCTCATCCGCATCGGTGACAACGGCCGTAAGCCCGTAGGATCCACTCAGGGCAGCGATGCCGGACTCCTTTGAGACATCGGTGAAGGTGCCGTCGCCGTTGTTGCGATAGAGCGCGTGTCGCGGCGTGGGCATGCCGCGCGGACCGCAGTACACCGCGACGCCCTCGAAGTTGCAGTTCGGTACTTCGAGCGACGGCACCGGCGCATGCGCGAGATCGAACTCGACGTAGTTGGCAACAAACAGGTCCAGCAGACCGTCGCGGTTGTAGTCGATAAAGGTGCAGCCGGTGTTGAAACGCGTTCCCTGCTGCAGCAGGCCCGCCTTTGCCGTCACATCGGTGAAGGTGCCGTCGCCGTTATTGCGATAGAGCTTGTTCCCGCCGTAGTAGGTGACGAACAGGTCCTCAAATCCATCGTTGTTGTAGTCCCCGACGCATACACCGCAGGCCCATCCTGCGTCGGTCAGGCCTGCTTTAGCGGTGGCGTCTTTGAAGGTGCCATCGCGGTTGTTATGGTAAAGCCGGTTGCTTGCGCCTGCCGGCACACCCTCCAGCTTGCGGCCGCCCAGTACGAAGACGTCCATCCACCCATCATTGTCGTAGTCGAAGAACGCGCAGCCACCACCCATCGACTCGATGATGTACTTGACGTGGTCGACGCCACCGTAAGGCATCACAGCGGTCAGCCCGGCCGCCGCGGATACGTCCACAAACTTTGAGAACGGAGTGCTTGGAGCCGACGAGACAGAGGCTGAGAGGCCTCCGGGCAACAAGGCTGGCGCTAGCGCCGCCGAGGTCGTGCCGAGGAAGCGCCGACGGGACCAATTTCGATTGTCGGGTCCTGGCATGCTGGGCAAAGTATCGCGTACGACCCGGTCCTTGTCTATCGCGAGGTCCGAGGGGCCAGGGCGGCGCTACGGGTGTGCGGCTGGAAGCTTCTGGCTCAGTTCCAGAGCGCGTGCATTCGAGGGCTCGAGCTTCAGCGCTGTTGCGATGGCCTGTTGCGCCGCGCCCAACTGCGACTCCGCTGCCAGCGTTGCCGCCAGGTTGACCCACGCCTCGGTGAACTCCGGGCTGGATGCCACCGCGCGGCGAAAGCTTGCCTCGGCTGCCGGAAGCTCTCCCGCGTCCGACTGCAGGTAGCCGAGCTGATTGGCGGCCAGGGCGAAGGTTGGGTCCAGCGCCACCGCTTTTTGCAGGGCAGCTCGCTCGTCGATCACATTCTTCGCTTCGTCGAGCGCCATGGCGAACTGATACTGCAGCAGCGCATTTCCCGGTGTGGCCGTGACTGCCTCGCGATAGAGCTGCACGGCCTGTGGAACATCGCCCGCGGACAGCCGCTCACGGGCGCGATGCGCCTTACTGTCGGCCTCAGACCGCAGCAGGCCGTCCTTCTTCATGGTTTGAAAGAGCGCGAGCTGCGCCTGCGCGCCAGAGGTGTCTCCCAGGCTGCGCAGCACACCCGCGAGCTGGAAATGTGCCTCCGCCTGGTTGGGGCTGAGCGCGATTGCTTTCTCGAGCTGCTGCCGCGCTCCCTGTGGATCTTCCAGGCGCGCGAGCGTGGCCCCGAGCTGGTAGCGCGCACTGGGGTTGTCCGGCTGCAAGGCGACAGCCTCGCGCAAGTGGTCGCGCGCCGCGGGGTAGGCTCCCGCTTCCTTTTCAAGAATGCCCTTGAGATACAGCACATCGAAATCATGAGGCGCGACGGCGTAGAGCTTATTGGCCAGGGGCATGGCCGCTGGTTGGTCATTGGTTAGCACCAGTGCACCAAGATATTGGATCTGTGCTTCCTGATCTCCCGGGTTTTTCTCCAGAAAGGCATGCAGCAAGTCCGTCGCATCCCGGTATCGCTGCCCATGGATGTACACCGTGGCGAGCGCCTTTGTGAGACGCAGCGACGAGGGATCCGTGGCCAACGCTTCCTTTACCGTTGCTCCTGCCTCGTCGAGCATGTTGGCCGATCCATAGGCAGCCGCCAGGTCCAGGTTGAGGTCCTCGGTCCGCTTCTCATGGGCCAGCAGACCGATGGCCGCGAAGTATTCCCCGTCGTCAATCAGGCTTCGGCTCAGTCCATCAAGCGCCTCGGGAGAGCCAGGGTCGAGCGCAAGCGCAGCCTTCCACTCGCCTTCGGCCTCGTGACGCCTGTGTAGTTCGCTCAGGATGGAAGCCCGCAGCAGATGGGGTTGCAGCGCCTTGGGATCGAGCTGGCCGGAGGCAGCCAATGGCTCCAGGGCGGCTTCCTTCTGCCCTCCGCTGGACAGGCTGTACCCGAGAAAATAATTCAGCTTGGCCGATTGCGGATCGAGCCGCAGGGCGGCGCGAAAGGCCTCGTTGGCGCAGGGGAATTGTCCGTGCTCCCCAAACCATGTCCCGCGTTCTGTCAGCGTCTCCGCAGAGGGGTTCGCTTTGCCGCGCGCTTCGAGTTCCAGGGAGGCCGTACACGGTGTTTGGGCGGCAAAGCACGTGCCCAGCCCCACGGCCCACGCGAGGTACAGGGTGCCCAGGGCACGAACTCGCTGGGGGTGGGGACGCATCGCCAGACCAGTGTACAGAGCGGCCGTGTGCCGCGCCTGGGATCAGCGTTGGGCAAGGGGCGGCACACGGTATCCGAAGGCGCGGTCCAGCACACCAGCCACGGCCAGCACCAGCTCATCCTGCCCCGGGCGCCCCGCGATTTGCACGCCGATGGGCAGGCCCTCCGGCGACTGCCCCACGGGCACCACCGCGGCCGGCGCGCCCAGCAGGTTGAACCACTGCGTGTAGCGCATCGCATCCCAATAGCCTACGCGGACACCGTCGATGTTCCAGTGCCGCTCGCCATGACGAAAGGCCGGCACGGCACATACCGGGGTGAGCAGAAGCGGTGTCGTTCGGCCCTCGTCCTCGAAGCGCTCGCGCAGCAGGTCGGTCTCCGCCCAGGCGGTGAGCAGCGTGGACGCCGTAAGTGGCGTCTCCGCTTCGGCCTCGTTCAGGAAGTCGAGGAAAACAGGGCTGAGGCGATCCCGTTGGCCAGCGATGGTGGGCTCGTAGAACATGAGGCCGCACTGCAGGAAGAAGATCCGCCACAGCCGCCGCGCCTCCTCCAGCCACTGCGGACGCCCGTGCACGGTGTGAAAGCCGGCGGCTTCCAACTCACGCACGGCTGCGGCGAGAGCGGCCCGGGTCTCTGCCGTGACGGGCACGTGGCCGTCGTCTTCAAACCAGGTGATGGAGGCCTCCCGTGCGTCGGCCAGCGACACGGCACGGTACGGGGCATACGGCTTGGCCTCGGTCGCGAGCACCCTGAAAAGCAGCTCCACGTCGGCGATCGTGCGCGCCATCGGCCCTAGCGCGCCGAGGCTGCTGAAAGGCCCGACGCAGGGCGGCATGTGTCCCCTCGCCGAGACCCGGCCCGGCGTGGGTTTCAATGCGCAGATACCGGTGAAATGGGCGGGCTCCCGCACCGAGCCGCCGCTGTCGCTGCCAATGCCTCCCGCGGACAAACCCGCGGCGATCGCGGCTGACTCGCCACCGCTGGAGCCTCCGGATGTGCGGGTGAGATTCCATGGATTCTGCGTCTGCCCATGCAGCAGATTGTCCGTCTCATAGGCCATCAGGAACTCCGGGCAGTTCGTCGTGCCCAGGAAGACGGCTCCCGCACGGCGCAGCGTTGCTACCGCCTCCGCGTCACCTGCGGCCATCGTGCCCCGCTTCAGGGTGCTGCCGATCTCGCAACGGTGGCCCTGGATCTCGATCGAAGATTTCATGCTGAGGGGCAGCCCCGCCAGGGGGCCCCGTCCGGCGAGCCGTGCCTGCGAATGAACGCGCTCCGCGTCAAAGTCGACGAAGGCATTCAGGGTCGGATTCAGACGCTCGATGCGTGCGATGTGCTCATCGGCGAGCTCCAGCGGCGAGATTTCCTTGCGGCGCAAAAGCGCGAGCTGTTCCACGGCGGGCCGAAGTGCGATGTTCATGCTGCCTATCGTACGGACTACACGCGTAACACGGCGTGAAGTGGCTTCGGTTTGCGGCGCGGTCGAACACGGCAATGCGGACCTCGGTAGACTCGATGCTGTGAACGGTTCGCCGAGGAACAGCCGCAGCAGTCCGCCCTGGAGCGGGTTCGTGCGGGATCACCTGCCTCCGCTCAGCGCGGCCGAGCTCTCCCGGTTTGCCGGCAAACGCGTTCTGATCACGGGTGCTGGCGGTTATCTCGGCTCCGCGCTGGCTCGTCAGCTTGCGGGGACGCAGGTGGCTCATCTCACCCTGCTCGACCTTGCCGAACATGGGCTTTACCGACTCGACCAGCGACTGCACGCGCAGCGGGAACGCCCAACCTACTCACTGGTGGTTGGCGACGTGGGCGACCACGCGCTGCTTGAAGAAGTCTTCACAGACTCTCTACCGGATATTGTCTTCCACGCTGCGGCACGCAAACACGTCCCCCTGATGGAAGAAAACCTGTTCGCGGCCGCTGAGACCAACGTTCTGGGCACGCTGGCTTTGGTCGAGGCCGCAGAACGGTTCGGTACGGAAAGCTTTGTTCTACTGTCCACAGATAAAGCCGTTGCGCCGATCAGCGTAATGGGTGCGACCAAGCGCATTGCCGAGCAGAGCGTGCTTGCCGCACGCGGCAGACAGCATGGCGGTACGAACTTCACCTGTCTGCGCCTGTGCAATGTGCTGGGCTCCACCGGCAGCGTGGCCCCGTTGTTTGCAAGGCAGATGGCAACGGGCGGGCCCATCACAGTGACGCATCCAGAGGCTACGCGCTTCTTTCTTTCGCGCCACGATGCTGTGCGTCACCTGTTGCGTACCTCCCTTGCCGTAACGCAATCGGGGCTGCTCGTGCCGCAGCCACACGACGCTCTTCGGGTTGAGGACCTCGCTCATTTTCTCCTGGCACGAAACCCTCTTTCGCAAGGGGCGATCGCTATCACCTACACCGGCCTGCGCGCGGCGGACAAGCTCCACGAGCAGCTGTTTGGCGAAGCCGAAACAGTGGCGGGCAGCCCCTACGCCGGCGCCGCCGAGATCACGAGTCCGTTCAACGCGGAGCATCTGGAGTCCAGCCTGCCTGTGCTTGCGGAGGCGGTCGCCTCTCGTGATCGGCAGGGTCTTCTGCATGCCCTTGGGCAACTCGTGCCGGACTACCATGCCGTATCAGCTCTGGAGACTGCATGAAGACCATCGCGGCCGTAACCACCTCGCGGGCAGACTATAGCCATCTGTACTGGCCGTTAAAGGCGCTCGCCGATCACCCCGAGGTCGATCTCCGCCTTATCGCAATGGCCTCCCATCTCTCTCCCGAGTTCGGCCGCACGGTACGCGAGATTGAGGCCGATGGCCTGCCCATTGCGGCATGCGTCGAGTGCCTGCTGAGCTCCGATACCGATGTTGGCATGGCCAAGAGCATCGGCCTCGGTGTGCTTGCCCTTGCCGACACACTCGGTGCTATGCGGCCTGACCTGCTGCTGCTGATTGCCGATCGCTACGAGATGCTCGCACCTGCATCAGTGGCGCTTGCGCTGCGGATTCCGATTGCCCACATCGAAGGCGGCGAGCGCAGCGAAGGGGCGATTGATGATGCGGTGCGCAACGCGCTTACCAAGTTGAGCCACATCCACTTCACTTCGACCAACGCCGCACGCGATCGCGTTATCAGCATGGGCGAGCAGCCCTGGCGCGTCCATCGCGCTGGTGCGCCTTCGCTGGATCACCTGGTCAAGAGCCGACTCCCCATCAGGGCTGAACTCGAAGACAATCTGGGCCTTGACCTTCGCCGTCCCACAGCCGTGATTGCGTACCACCCTGTCACGCTGCACGAGAACACTACCGATGAAGCTGATGCGCTCTTTGAGGCTCTGAGCCAGGTGCCGGAGCAGCTTGTGTTTTGTTATCCCAACGCGGATGCGGGCAGCCGTTCGATTGCGGAGCGCACACGGGGGTTTCTCTCGCATAGAAAGGATGGCAAGCTGTTCGTGAATCTGCCCGCCGTGCAGTACTGGGCGCTGCTACGGGAGGCCTCGCTGATGATAGGCAACTCCAGCAGCGGCATCATGGAGACGGCCTCTTTTGCGCTGCCGACCGTCAACGTAGGACAACGGCAGAAAGGCCGCGAACGGCCCCGCAACGTTCTTGACGCGTCGCCCGAGACGGGCTCAATCCTCAACGCCATCGCTCAGGCTCGTTCAGCCGCATTCAAGCAATCGTTACAGGGCATGGTGAACCCCTATGGCGAGGGCACGGCCTCCGAGCGCATCGTGCAGGTGTTGACGTCGCTTCCGGATCGCGACCAACTGTTAATGAAGAGCACCGACGAGCCCGCCTAGCCATGCACGTTCCCCTGTCCCAACCTGACATTACCGAGCTCGAAATCGCCGCGGTGGTAGCCACGTTGCGCAGCACGCAGCTCAGCCTTGGCCCACGCATGGAAGAGTTCGAGGAGCGCGTTGCGGCTTTGGCCGGGGTGCCTTTCGGCATCGCGGTCAGCTCGGGGACTGCAGGGCTGCACCTTGGTGTGCGAGCGCTGGGGATTGGTCCTGGCGACGAGGTCATCGTGCCCTCGTTCACCTTTATTGCCGCAGCGAACGCCATTCGCTATGAGGGGGCGACCCCTGTGTTTGTCGATATCGACCCACGGACGCTGAACATGGATCCCGCACGGGTTGAGGAAGCCATCACGCCGCGTACCCGAGCCATCATGGCCGTGCATACCTTCGGCCTGCCCGCGCCCATGGAGGCGTTGCAAGCCATCGCGCAGCGACACAACCTCTTCCTGATCGAGGACGCCTGCGAGGCGATTGGGGCGCTCTGCCAGGGCCGCCCGGCAGGTAGTTTTGGCGATCTGGCCGTTTTTGCCTTCTACCCCAACAAGCAAATCACCACCGGCGAAGGCGGGGTGGTGGTCACGCGCAATGCAACGCTTGCCCGCGAGATCCGCGCGCTGCGCAACCAGGGCCGTTATCCCTCCGACGCCTGGCATCAGCACAGCATTCTGGGGTTCAACTACCGGCTCTCCGAGATCAATTGCGCGTTGGGCTGTGCCCAGATGCAACGCCTTGAGGAGATCCTTGCCAGCCGGGCGCATGTTGCCGCTATCTATGCTCAGCACCTGCGCAACTACCCTGAGATCGAGCTTCCACCCGAAGCTCCCCCGGGTGATCGGATCAGCTGGTTTGTCTACGTGGCGCGGCTCGGGAAAGGCCAAACCGCCACGCTGCGGGACGGTGTTGCACAACGATTGCAGGCCCGCGGAATCCAGTGTGGACGCTACTTCGCGCCGGTGCATGGACAGCCGGCCTATGACGGCTGGCCGCTGCCGCATCCCTTGGCGGTGACCGAGACCGAGAGCCGCCGCACGCTCGCACTGCCCTTTTTCACCAAACTCAGCGAGCCGGAGATCGCGTATGTGGCCAGCGAGCTTGGAGCGGCGGTTCAAGAGACAGCACAGCCCACGTAAAGCCGAACTGAATAGCCTGCGTCCCCAAGTCGCTTTTGCGACTCTGTAAGAGGAACCCGGTTTGCTGATCGTACGGTGGCGTCCCCTCCAGGGTCTCCCCTGGCTTCGCTATGATGCATAGTGGCGAATCGTGTGGCTCCGCGGGATCTTTCCGCCCAGGACTGCACGTCAGGCCCGGCCTAAAATATGACCTCCGCACGGCATCTCGCACAATGTTTCCTAGCCTCCGCCATTTTTGCAGGGACCTGGGCAAGCCCGGCTGCGCTTGCGGAGACGTCCCCAGGCCCGAGCGCGCTCTCCGCCACACGCGCCAACACGCTTGGCGTGGCGTACATGAATCAGCAGCTGCCAGAAAAAGCGCAGCACGCGTTTGCCCAGGCCAACCACGCGGACGCAACGCGGGTGATCCCGCTGGTGAACGAGGGACTTGCGTACCTGTACCTGCGCCAGCTGCCAGAGGCCAAGGTCATCCTTAAGCAGGCCACCGTGCAGGACCCGCGCAGTGTGCGCGCCTGGTACAGCCTGGGCATTGCCGCCTTTACCGAAGGCGATCAGGCTGGAGCTCTCGACGCCTTTCAGCATGCCGCGCAGCTGGACCCCGGCGACGCCGATACGCGCTATTTTCTCGGCACGATCCTTTCAGCGGACAAGCACTATGCCGACGCCATCACACAATTCACCCTTGCAGTGAAGGCCAATCCGCTGCATGCCTCTGCGCAGTTCGGCCTGGCGCGGGCACTGCAGCGCTCCGGCAATCCGGAAGAGGCGCGGGTTCACCTGAAGCGCTTCCAAGAAATCACCGATAGCAAGATCGGCTCCCTCATCAGCGCCACCTACGGCGAGCAGGGCCGCTATGCCATCGTGCAGGACATGATCGATAGGCCGGCCGGAGCTGGCCCCATGATCCCGGTCAGCTTCGTTCCTGTCCAGGGTTCTGCGAAGGCAAAGCCCGTCTCACCGGAGGTGCCCGGCGGCGGCCTCTGCGTTCTGGACCTCCAGGGCGACGGCAGCACGGACCTGCTCACCATGGTCAGCGGGGCTGGCCTCCGCGCCTTTCGGGTAAGCGCGAGTGGCACCCCGGAGCCGATCGATGTAGCCGCTGCGGGCCTGGTCGCCAAGGGCGATGGTGTCTCCTGCGCGGTGGGGGATTTCGATAATGACGGACTGCCTGACCTTGCCCTTGGTCTGAGCGATCGTGTCGTTCTGTTCCACAACCTAGGACACGGGCACTTCGCCGATGTGACCACGCAGGTCGGCCTGAAAGCACTCAACAAGCCCGGCGGTCTTACCTTCGTCGACTTCGATCATGATGGCGATCTGGATCTCTTCGTCACGGGCTTTGCAACCATCGGCAGCCCCAACGTGCTGTGGCGCAACAACGGCAACAGCACCTTCACGGAGTGGACCACGCCCACGGCACTCTCCGGCTCCGGAGCAACCCGCGGCGCCGTACTCTCCGATCTAAACAACGACCGCGCCGTGGATCTGGTCGTGAGTCAGGCTGCCGGTGCGCCGCGGGTCTACGAAAATCAGCGCGAAGGCGCCTTCAAACAGGCCGCGCTCTACACGGAGCCCGCGCTTACTCCGGCTCGCGGCATTGCGGTCGCTGACTTCAATAAAGATGGCAACATGGATCTCGCCCTCACGCACGTTGGAGCGCCAGCTGTAAGCCTCTGGTCCAACGGCACTGACGGCAGCTTCCACCGGCTTCCCTTCGAGCTCGCTGGTGTAACCGGAGCATGGGGCATCAGCCCGATTGACTTCGATAATGACGGCTGGATCGATCTCGCCGTCATCGTTCGCACCGAGCACGGCACGGGCCTGCGCCTCCTGCGGAACCTGGGCCCTGCTGGCTTCAAAGACGTCAGTCAGTCCCTGGGACTGCTTACGCTGGACCTGAGCGGTGCGCGTTCGGTCTCCGCGGCGGACATCGACCGTGATGGCGCAGCCGACCTGGTGATTGGGCGCGTCGATGCCGCGCCTCTGGTTCTGCACAATGTCGGCGGCAATCGAAATCACTCGCTGCGCGTGGATCTCACCGGCCTTGCCGATAACAAAAGCGCGCTCGGCACCAAGATGGAGGTTTTCTCCGACGGCAATCGGCAGAAGTTCGAGGTCACCGGTGCTTCGGGCTACATGGGCCAGGGTCCGACGGAGATCCTCGCCGGTCTCGGCAGCAGCCAGGACGCCGATGTCGTTCGTTTGCTGTGGCCCACAGGCGTACCGCAGGATGAACTGCAGGTGGCCGCCACCAAACCGCTGGTGCTTACGGAGCTGGATCGCCGCGGCAGCTCCTGCCCCGTGCTTTTCGCCTGGGACGGCAAAAAGTACACCTTCGTCTCCGACGTGATTGGGGCCGGGGTCGTCGGCCATTGGATGTCGCCTACTGCCCGCAATCAGCCGGACTCCGACGAGTGGACCAAGATCGATGGCAACATGCTGCGGGCGCGTAATGGCAACCTCAGCCTGCGCTTCGGCGAGCCGATGGAGGAGATCAACTATATCGACCAGTTGCGCCTGCTCGCGGTCGACCATCCTGCAGACACCGAGGTCTATCCGGATGAGAAATTCCTCAACGAGCCGCCGTTTGCTTCGGGCAAAGTCATGCTTGCTTCCGCTGCCGCACACCTGCCGGCAGCAGCCTGGGACGACCACGGCGCTGATGCCCTGCCTGTTCTCACCCGGCGCGATCATCACTATCTGCAGGACTTCAGCGTTTCCAGCTATGCGGGCTTCACCAACGAGCACAGCCTCACGCTCGACCTGGGCCCCTGGACTGCCACGAATCCACTGCGCCTGTTTCTGCAGGGCTATGTCGAGTACTTCAGCGCGAGCTCGCTGTATGCCGCGTGGCAGGCAGGCATCAAGCCGCACTCGCCGCGGGTGGAAGCGCAGATGCCGGATGGCAGCTGGAAGCTGATCGTGGCTGACATGGGCTTCCCTGCCGGGCTGCCGCGCACGATCGTCGCCGACCTTACCGGCAGGATGCCGCAGGGCGCGCAGCGCATCCGTATCACAACCAATCTGCAGATCTATTGGGATCAGATCCTGGTCGACAACGCCCCGGACAGCATCGCCTCCGTGCGTCAGACCGAGCTTCCCTTAAGCTCAGCGCATCTCGAATTCCGTGGCTACCCAAAGCAGGTCGACGGGAAGACCCCTGGCGATCTCACTTATGACTACCAGAGCATCAGCGCCACCGGCCCGTTTTTCTGGCAGCGCGGCAACTATACCCGCTATGGCGAGGTCACACCGCTGCTGACTGGAAGGGACAATCACTTCGTCATCTTCGGCACCGGTGAGGACATCGATGCCGAGTTCAGCGATGCCTCCCTGCCTAGATTGCCCGCAGGCTGGAAGCGCGACTATCTCTTCTACGCGGACGGCTTCGTCAAGGACATGGACTTCCATGAGGCACTGCCGTTTACCGTGAGCGAGCTACCCTTCCATGGCATGTCCAAGTACCCCTACAGCGCGCGAGAACGCTTCCCTGACGACCCCGACACTCTCGCGTATCGCCTGGAGTGGAACGATCGTCCTGAAACCGGGGACAAGACGCAGCGGTACGAGTTCCGCTACAGGCCCACCGCGTCAGAGCCAATGAGCATTGCCCGTTAGCACACTGAAAGCGCGTCGCCTGGAGTGGTTTGCTTGGCAAAGTTCAAGGCCCCTCCCGTGTCTGCAATCCACGGATTGTGAATTTGCATCTCAGGTTTCGAGGTATTTATGAGCAAAGAAGCAAACATCGAAACCGCCAAGAGAATGGGCGAAGCAATCAACAAGGGCAATTTGGAAGCCTTTCACCAGATCTTTGCGGCAGATGTCGTCGACCACGACCCAGCCCCGGACCAGGGCAAGGGGCCTGAAGGATTCATCGGCTTCTTCACCCAGTTTCGTTCCGCCTTCCCGGACCTGAAGATTGCGGTCGAGCACATGGTCGCCGATGAAGACAACGTAGCCATCGCGTACACGGTGACGGGCACACAAAATGGTCCGTTCCAGGGCATACCTGCCACCGGCAAGAAGATCAAGGCGCGGGGCATGCAGATCGCAAAGTTCAATGCTGACGCGCAGATCAAAGAGCGTTGGGGCAGCTCTGATGAAGCCGGCATCCTGCAGCAGATTGGCGCGACCAAGCCGGTAGCGCACATGGACGATCCTCCCGCGATCTCCGGCACTACCATCTAATGAAGCTGTCAAAGCCACCCTCACCAGGGGTGGCTCAGCACATTCGGCCGGCACAATCGCCAGGTTCCAAGCCTCCGGCCACCCCTGGCGCATCCAAAGGCTGTCCCGCGCGTGGAACGCTTTTTCTCCCACGTTGCTCATTTGCTAAGCAAAGTACCAATCAGGAGCTCTCCTTATGGCTTTCGAACTTCCTCCCCTGCCGTATGACTACGCCGCATTGGAACCCACCATCGATGAAGCAACGATGAAGCTGCACCACGACAAACACCATCAGACGTACGTCACCAATCTGAACGGTGCCGTAGAGAAACACCCCGACCTGGGCAAGAAAACACCCGAAGAATTGCTGAAGGATCTCGCGAGCGTGCCTGAAGATGTGCGGACCGTGGTTCGTAACAATGGCGGTGGCCATGTGAATCACACCATGTTCTGGCAGATCATGAAGCCGGGTGGCGGAGGTGAGCCGCAAGGCGCCATTGCCGAGCAGATCTCAGAGGACTTCGGCAACTACGACGCCTTTAAGAAGCAGTTCAACGAGGCAGCTGCGAAGCAGTTTGGCTCAGGCTGGGGATGGGTTGTGTACCGTGGCGGCAAGCTGGAGATCATCACCACAGCCAATCAGGACAACCCGCTCATGCAAGGGCTTTTCCCCATTCTGGGCAACGATGTGTGGGAACATGCCTACTACCTGAAGTACAACAACCGCCGTCCGGAGTACCTCGCCGCCTGGTGGAACACGGTGAACTGGGAAGAAGTCAACAAGCGTTTCAACCAGGCCAAACAGGGCTAAACGCACCCAACTGCCACAGATGTGACATCCGCATTCAGGAAAGGGGCACAAACGTGCCCCTTTTTTCTTCGCTTACAGCGTCTTTCGTGAGGGAGGAGTCTCACAGCCCTCTCTCTGCGTCTCATAGGCAATCGAGCGCGAGCTACGTTGAGGCTTCTGCATGTGGATTGTCCGGCTGGCTCTGCGCCGCCCCTATACCTTTGTCGTTCTGTCCCTGCTCATCGCACTGATGGGCATAGGGTGTGCTGTTGAGACACCGAAGGACATCTTTCCCAATATCAACATCCCTGTCGTCACCATTGTCTGGACCTACACCGGTCTGACGCCGACGGAGATGGATGGTCGTGTCGTCACGGTCTGTGAGCGTGCCCTTACAACCACCGTGAACGATATGGAGCACACCGAAAGCCAGAGCTACCAGGGCATTGCGGTCGTGAAAGTCTTCTTTCAACCCAACGTCAAGGTGGAGCTGGCGCTCTCCCAGGTGACAGCCGTGGTGCAGACCATCCTGCGCGTGCTGCCTCCGGGATCATTTCCGCCCTTTGTAATCAAGTACGACGCTTCGACGGTGCCAGTGCTGGAGCTCGGCCTGAGTGGCCAGGGTCTAAGCGAGTCGGATCTTTACGATGACGGCACGCAGTTCATTCGCCCCCGCCTGGCCAATGTGAAGGGTGCCAGCGTGCCGCTGCCCTATGGCGGCAAAGTCAAGCAGGTCATGGTCGATACCGATCCGAACATGATGTTTGCGCATCACCTGTCAGCCTCGGATGTCTCCAACGCCGTCAACGCGCAAAACCTGGTGCTGCCGGCCGGCACGGCGCGCATCGGCGACCGAGAGTATGTGGTTCGCACAAACTCGAGCCCGGACACCGTCTCCGCTCTGAACGATCTGCCAGTACGCGCTGCCAATGGCGCACTGGTGTACGTCAAGGATGTCGCCCAGGTCCACATGGGCTTTGCGGAGCAGACCAACATCGTGCGTGAGGACGGTCGTCGCTCCGCGCTGCTCACGGTGCTGAAGAACGGTGATACCTCCACCCTGGACATCGTCTCGCAGACAAAGCAGATGATCCCGCAGCTTTCTGCTGGCCTTGGCAATCTCAAGATCACGCCACTCTTCGATCAGTCCATCTTTGTCCGCACGTCGATCAATGAGGTTGTTCGCGAAGCCTGTATCGCGGCCGCTCTCACCGGGCTGATGATTTTGCTCTTCCTCGGTTCATGGCGCTCTACGGTCATCGTCTGCGTGTCCATCCCGTTATCCATCGCCACGTCGCTCATCATCCTCACGGCCTGTGGCGAAACCATTAACGTCATGACGCTCGGCGGTCTGGCGCTGGCTGTCGGCATTCTTGTCGACGACGCCACGGTAGAGATCGAGAACACGCACCGCAACATCGCAGAGGGTCTGCCGCTCACGCGCGCCATCCTGCACTCAGCCCAGCAGGTGGCAGCGCCGGCCTTTGTCTCTACCCTGTCTATTTGTATCGTCTTCATCCCGGTCGTTCTGCTTACCGGGGCCGCAAAATATCTGTTCACGCCGCTGGCCATGGCCGTGGTGTTTGCCATGCTGGCCAGCTACTTCCTCTCGCGCACGCTATTGCCCACCATGATGCACTTCATGCTTGGCTCAGAAGTGAATCTGTATCAGGATCCGGGTGAGAGCGAGCGCGAAGAGAAGCGCAGCTTTGTGTGGCGCTGGCACGCAGCCTTTGACCGCCGGTTCGAGCGCTTCCAGCATGGGTACAAGAGCGTCCTGGGCTGGTGCCTGGACAACGCCGGGCTGACGATCCTGCTGTTCTCTCTGCTCGTCGTCTTCTCGGTACCGCTCACTCTGTTTATTGGTCGTGACTTCTTTCCCTACGTCGATTCAGGTCAGATGGATCTTCACGTGAACCCTCCTGTGGGCATGCGACTTGAAGACTCCGAGCAATACTTTGCTTCGATTGAGCGAGAGATTCGCGAGATCGTTCCCGCAGATCGTGTCGAGTTGATCCTGGACAACATCGGTCTACCCAACTCGGGTATTAACCTTGCCTTCACAACATCTTCGACCATCTCCAACTCCGACGGAGATATCCAGATTGCGCTGAAGCCCGGCAAGAAGGACACCCAGCTTTACATGCGGCGTTTGCGCGCCGATCTAGCGCAGAAGTTTCCCGGGGCGACATTCTTCTTTACGCCAGCCAACATCACGAATCAAATCCTAGACTTTGGCCTGCCGGCGCCGATCGATCTCCAGGTCACTGGCCGTGGCAAGAACAACTATGAGCTCGCCGCAAAGCTCGCCAAGCAGATCGCTGCTATCCCTGGAGCCGTGGATGTCCACGTACATCAACAGGTGCAATACCCCACCATGCAGATCAACGTCGATCGCAGCAAGGCACAGCAAATCGGCCTTACGCAGCGCGACGTGGCGCAATCCACGCTGGTCTCTCTGAGCGGCACCGGTCAGACGGCGCCGAACGAATGGCTGAATCCGGCCAACAACGTGAATTACCAGATAGTGACGCAGACGCCGATCTATCGCATCAGCTCTTTGCCGGAGCTTTCCCGCACACCGATCACCTCGCCGAACGGTAATGCCTCGCAATTGCTCAGCAACCTTGCCGATTTTCGCCGTGACCTTTCGCCGATCATCACCAATCACTACAACATTCAGCCCGTGTTCGATATTTATGCCGATGTCGATCAGCGTGATCTTGGCTCCGTATCTACGGAGATCAAAAAGATCATGAGTGACACGGAAAAGACGCTGCCCAAGACCACCACGCTTGCCCTGCGTGGCGAGGTCGCGACCATGAACGACTCTTTCCTTCGTCTCGGTCTCGGCATCATCGTCGCCATCCTGCTGGTCTACCTGCTGATGGCGGTGAACTTCCAATCCTGGCTCGATCCGCTCATCATTTTGATGGCGCTGCCGGGGGCCTTTTGCGGCATCTTGTGGATGCTCTTTGTCACGCAAACGACCTTCAGCGTCCCTTCACTGATGGGCGCCATCATGACGATCGGCGTGGCCACCGCCAACTCCATCCTGATGGTTGTGTTCGCAAATGACGAGCGCACCGCGGGCAAGGATCGCAAGGAAGCCGCTCTCAACGCCGGCCACACACGCCTTCGGCCCGTCATCATGACCGCGATGGCCATGATCATTGGCATGCTGCCCATGGCGCTGGCCTTTGGAGAGGGCGGCGAGCAGAATGCACCGCTGGGCCGCGCCGTGATTGGTGGCCTGCTATTTGCCACTGTCGGCACCCTGTTCCTTGTGCCCACTATCTATTCCTTGCTGAAGAAAGAAGCACCCATCGACTATGCCGAGCTGGTCACCCGCGAAGCTCCTCAGGAGATGGACCCCAATCACAATTTTGCGCGCCCCGGCGCCGGACAACCGCAGGAGACGACGGCCTGATGCCGCAAGATCCAAGTAATCCCCGCAATCCGAGTAGTCCAGGCGAGCCGTTCGAGTCTGACGAGAAACGTTTGCCCTGGCCCGAGGAATCTGATCCCCGGCAACTGGGCAATCAGTTCGAGCATGGCGGCTCCGCTGAAGAGCGCGCGCTCGGCAGCAGCTTCGAACGCACCAGCCAGACGGACACACGAGAGCTCGGCCGCGAGTTCTCTGATCCGCACTACGCCGAGAACCACAAGCTGGCTGCCAGCTTCGCCGACCCAAACTCGGTCGATGATGGCCGCCTCGGTAAGAACTTTGAAGAGACAGAGTCCAGCCGCAAGAAGCCACCACTCAAGGACCGTGTACACCTGCCGCACTCCCCACGCGACCCACGCAGCAGGCGCATCTTCTGGCTGGTATTGCTGGTTGCCGCTGTTCTCTTTGCCATTGTGCTGCTCATCGGGTGGCTACCACGGCACCGGACGGACAAGCAGAACAACGCTGACGCGCAGAGCCGTCGTGATGCCAAGCCGGTGGTCGAGGTGTCCAAGGTGGCGCGTTCCAACGATCGCGCGGGTCTGGTCGTCCCTGGCACCACGCTCCCGCTGAACGAGGCCTACATCTACGCGCGAGCGAATGGCTACCTCAAGAAGCGTTTTGTGGACATCGGCGATCATGTGCACAAGAACCAGTTGCTCGCCATTATCGACGCGCCGGACCTTGACGCCCAGGTCTCGCAGGCGGTGCAGCAGTTACGTCAAGCACAACAGCAGCTCGAGCAG
Organism: uncultured Acidobacteriaceae bacterium; assembly: GCA_964247615.1. Lineage (GTDB taxonomy): Bacteria > Acidobacteriota > Terriglobia > Terriglobales > Acidobacteriaceae > Granulicella. The sequence continues at coordinate 40,795 of CAXTVC010000002.1, read as the reverse complement.
CAGAGGGCCCAGCTGGCGCTTGCCACCGTTACGGTGAATCGCTATCGCGTGCTCGTCGCCAAAGGCGTGTTCTCACGCCAGGATGGTGATCAGCAGGAGACCAACTACGGCTCGCAGCTCGCGCTCGTGTCCGCAGCGCAGCGCAACGTTGATGCCTTTCAAGCCAATCTGCGCCGTGTGCAGGCGCTGCAGAGCTACGAGTACGTGCGTGCACCACTCGACGGGGTCGTGACGCAGCGCAACGTTGATGTGGGCGCCCTTATCTCGGCTTCGGGCACAAGCTCCGGCCAGGACAGTGGCCCGGCTCCCATGGGCCAGGCTTCAACCACCGGCGGCACCACGCAGGCGTCGCAAAGCAACGCGGGTGGCACCTCCGGGAGCACCAGCTCCGCCTCCACACCCACGCAGTCACCCGGCCAGGGTGGTCCGTTGTTCGGCATCGCGCAGAACTCCAGCCTGCGGATCCTCGTCTCCGTGCCCGAAGGCTACATGAGCGCCATTCACGTGGGGATTCCCGCACAGCTTGCTTTTCAGGAGTTCCCCGACCAGCCGTTTCATGGCAAGGTCACGCGCACGGCAAACTCCGTTGACCCCAACACCCGCACCATGCTGACCGAGGTGCAGGTCGACAACCACAACGGCAAGCTCGTCTCCGGCATGTATGTCGTGACGACCTTTTCACCGCCGCCGGGCGGGGGCTCCCCATTGCTTATTACCGGGGACGCCATCGCCATCCGGCATGACCAGACCACCGTGGCCAAGGTTGTCGATGGCAAGATCCACATGGTTCCCGTGGTGATCGGGCGCGACCTGGGCAGTGCCGTCGAGATCGTGAGCGGCGTGCAGGAAGGCGACCTCATCGCCACCAACATCACGGATGAGGTGCGTGAAGGCGCGGCTGTGCAGGTCCAGATGAGCAAGTCACAAGAAGATCAGCCGACGCAGTCGCCCTCGCAGAACACACCTCCGGGCGGCAGCACACAGTACGGCAATGAGGGCATCACTGACCGCAATCTACAAGGCAAGCAGGGTCAGCAGAACAGCAGCGGTGCCCACGGCAAGGCTTCGAGCGACGGTCCCAAGTCAAGCGCCAGCGAGAGCAAGCCATGAGTACGAAATCCAGCAAACGCAGCAAGTCACAACGTTCTTGCGGAACGAAGGCCATGTGCACCCCTTACGCCAAAGCCTTGGTGCCGGTAAGCCTTCTATCGCTGACTCTGGCAGCAAGCCTGGCCGCGCAGACGCCGGCCACGCCTTCGCAACCCACCACACCGCAGGCTGCGACGGCACCAACGCTTGGGCAGGCACCGCAGCAGGCGCCCGTACCCTCAACCGTCCCCACGCCCTCCCCGGCCCTGCCTGCGGACCAGACCGGGCTTCCATTGAACCGGCAGCCTACGCCTCAGCAGAATCCGTCGCCTACGCCGGCCCTTCCGCCCAACCTGCCCTTGCCGGCGCTCAGCCCCGTGCCCAACCTTCGATCGGTACCGCCTGGTCCCACGACGCCAACGGGTGTTCCCAATCAGCTGCGTGAGCCATCGGTCTCCCCTCTCGATCAACACGTCGGCGCACCCGCGGCACCCGCGCCGCAGATCACGCAGGCGCAAGCCTCGAACGTGCGCGCCACCCGGGACGATGCCCAGGGGCTCTCCTACGACTTCCTCGGCTTCTTCGGCCCCTATCGCAGACCCAGCGTCCCCCAGCTCTTTGCGGGAGACCAGAGTCGCCTCACGCGACTCATCCGCAACGAAAAGCTGTATCTCAGCCTCGAGGATGCCCTGGCTCTTGCCCTGGAAAACAACCTCGACATCGAAGCCGAACGCTACGACATCTCACTCGCCCGTACCGATCTCACCCGGGCGAGCGGGGGCGGCAGCCTGCGCGGTATTGACTACGGCATCGCCGAGCCGCCCGCCGGCGTTGGCGGACCGGGCTCCCCGCTGCTGAACGCCGAGACCACCAACACCAATCCGACCACGCCCACAGTCACCGATCTCACCTCGCTGAACTCGACGACGCAGGCGCAGACTAACCTCAATCAGCTCGGCACCGGCTTCATGTATTCCCCCGGCCCGAACGTTCCCCTGTTTGATCCGCAACTGATCGGCACGGCCGGGTACTTCCGCAGGTCGAATACGGTAACCCTGGGAGGCACCACAGGAACGACGGACACCGGCACCGGCACGACAGACAGCAGCGGTACTGTCACCACACCACAATCCCTGAATTTCATTGCGCTGAATCTCGGCTACCTGCAGGGCTTTTCCACCGGCGCGCAGCTGGAGGCCATCGTGAACAACGACTCCCGTGTCGTTTACGGCAGCACAGGACAGCTCGATCCTTTTTCGACGCCCAGCACCTCCGTTACGTTGACGCAGCCCCTGCTGCGGGGCCGCGGCCGTGATGTCAACTTGCGCTTCATCCGCGTCGCGCGCATTAACCAGAAAACCTCGCGTCTGCTCTTTGAGCAGCAAGTACTCGAGACCGTGTATGGCGTCTCGCGCCTCTACTACGATCTCGTGTCGCTGGGTGAAAATGTGCTCGTCAAGGAAGAGGCGCTGCGCGCGGCAACCAAGCAGCGCGAGGACGATCAGGACCAGGTAACCGAGGGCACGCTCGCTCCCATCGAGCTCACCCGCGTGCAGGCCGTGGAAAGCTCCAGCCGCTTCGATCTCACCCAGGCACAGGGCCTCTACAAGCAGGAAGAGATCATCCTCCGCAACCAGCTGCTGCGCACCGCCTCACCTGCCTTTACGGCACAGTTCACGGAGATCGTTCCCACCGATCACATCACCGTTCCAACCGAGTTGGAACCGTTGGACCTGCCGGCGTTGATGCAGCAGGGCCTCGCCCGCCGACCCGACCTTGCCCAGGCACAGCTCCAGGTGCAGACCGGCCAGGTGCAGGCCTCGGCCAGCCGCAACAACGCTCTGCCGCAACTCAATGTCTACGCCAACGTCGAAACACGTGGCTCCAGCGAGCAGCCCTATGAGCAACAGGGCTCGACTGGCACCGGCCTGCCGACCGTACCGCAGCAGCTGGCTTTGGGCGGCCTTCGTGTCTCCACGATCTACCAGGCTGGCGTGCAGCTTACGCTGCCTCTGCGCAACCGCGTGAACCAGGCCGATGCTGCGCGCGACATCGTGCAGCTGCGCCAGGTGCAGAGCCGTACCGAAAAGCTGGCGCAGGGTGTTCGTCAGGATGTGGAAACGTCTGTCGTGGCACTGCAAACGGCCGACGCCGCCTACCGGGCCGCTTCGGCCAGCCGTGACTACCAGGCGCAGCTGCTGGATGCAGAACGCGACAAACTTTCTGTGGGGCAATCCACTGACCTCGCCGTGCTGCAGGACGAGGCTTACCTTGCCCAGGCACGCTCTACGGAGATCGCCGCGCGTTCCAACTACATGAAGGCACGTTTGGAGCTCGATCATGCCGTGGGAGATCTGCTCGAGAAGAATCACATCTCGCTGGATGACGCACTGCGCGGTCAGCTTCCGCAGTAAGCAGGATAGCCTGGCAGGCTTAGCTTGCCGGGTTGCGTCTCTAGCCTTGCCGTTGAAGACAGGGCAGCTACAGCCCACTGCCTCGCGCATTGCTCCGGCTCATCGTGTATTGCAGCACCGGTGTCGCTCCGGGTGTGTCGTGAGTCTGAAACCACATCAGGATGCGGTGGCCGAACTCGGCTCCGGTCTTGCCCGAGATGCCGCCGTGATCGGCTCCCGGCACCACCCACAAAGCACATCGCGGCCCGCACGCACGCTCGAGATCTTGCGCGTGGTGCATGGGAATGTTGTCATCGGCCGTGCCCGTCATCAGCAGCACGGGGACCTGCGAGTGAGCGATCGCCGCCTGGGGCGCTGCGTCCGGCAGCCACACCCTGTACCGGAAGTGCGCCCAGTCGATCGCGGTCTGCACCACGGGAAAGCCGGCGGTCTGCCAGAAACGCGTGCCCAGGCCTGTCTCATGCCCCAGCCGCTCGTAGACCACAGGGCGAAACTCCGCAAAGGGATCCTCGACCGCGGCGGCACAGATCTGCGGCGTTACTGCCGCTGCTTCCACCGCAATGGCCGCGCCCATCGACTCCCCGAGGACATAGGTGCACCCCGGCGCACGAGCCCGCACCCACTCGGTCCAGCGGCGCACATCATCCCGCTCCAGCAGGCCAAACGTCGCCACGCGCCCGCCGGATTCCCCATGGCCGCGAGAGTCCGGCAGCAGCACGTCATAGCCCTTCGCTACAAAGATGTCGGCGAACCCGCTCATATCCACGCGATTACCACCGATGCCGTGCAGCAGCAGCACCGTCCGGCCGTTCGACTCCCGCGGCACCACCCACCAGGCGCTCATCCGCGCCCCATCCGCAGCATTCAGCGACACCGGTTGCACCGCCGCCCCGAACTGCTTGGCCATGCGGATCCGGAACAGACCACCGGAGAAGACATGCTGTTGCGGCATGCGCAGCGTGCTCTCCACCAGGCCTATGCCCAGCACAATACACACCGCCAGGTACAACGCTGGCAGCAACAGCACCATGGACAGCGCCACGCGCCACCACGTCGTTCTTTGGGCAATACGGTTCATCGTGCGCATGGTGCGCTCTGCAGGCTCCTGGTCTCTCATTTGACGACGGATGAACGACGTCCGCTACTTGTACCCTGGCCCGCGTCGGATGCCTCCGGATGCGCCCGCAGCCACCGCATCACTTCGGTCCGCAGCCGTTCGTAGCTGGGTTCTCCGGAGGGGTAGCTGCGAATCGTGCCGTGCGATCTGCCGGTGTACCAGTTGAGAGCCAGCGGGATGGTCTCCGAGTTGGCCGTAGACCCCTGCCCTTTTGCGCCGATGCGCAAATCTTCCGGAGTCAGCGCGGACTGGGCAGCCGTTGCATCCTCAAGCGACACGTACGCCTGCACCCGGCCCTCCGGTGAAAAACGCTCAAAGTTGTACCGCGCCTCTGACCGGCCGACAGGTTCAAAATACGCTCGCACGACCCAGCGCCCGCCCCCTTCCATGAAGCTGTCAATGACGTCGCTCTCCCGTGTGCTGATGCCGGGGGCTCCGCGCTGCCGTGCCATGCGCAGCACGGTCCGCTCGCGGTCAAACTCCTCCCATCGGCCCAGCGCGGCCTCCACGACTACCAGGTTCTTATGCGCCTGCCACATCTCCGGCTGCTGCATGGTCACCGTGCGATAGGTCGCCTCGGCTGTCTCGTACTCATGCAGCCCAAGCTGCGCATCTCCCAGGCCGAGCTCGGCCTGCACCGTCGCAGGATTTGTGGTCTCCGGATGCGCCCGCAGGTACGCCGCAAACACCTGCTTCGCCTCCGCAAACTGCTTCTTCGTCAACAGCTCGCGGCCATGCCGCAGCTCACCTGAAGCCCCTGGTACTCCGGCCAGTCCTGACAGACCGGCAATCCCGGGCGCGCTCGGCACCGGCTCCTGCCCCGTCAGCACCGCAATCCCTGCCACCAGGGTGATCAGCCCCTGGCCGATCAACATCCACATCTCTTTTCCCTTCAACGTCCTCAGTCCCCTTCACACCCTGCGGTGTTGGACGTGGTGAAGGGCCGATCCGCCCATCATGCCGGCACAGAACAGCAAGGCCAGCCAGTACATCTCCGGGTGCCGCTTCAGCAGCGACCGGCTCTCCCGGCGGGGGCGGTAGTGGGCGTTCTCGGTCTCTGGCCCAAACTGTGCCTCGAGTACGGCGGCCGGCACCTTCAGCACGCTCTCATCGTAAACGGGCGCCGTCAGTGCCTCATCGCCATACCGCAGCGTGTATTGTTCCTGTCGATCCGCAAAGAAGCACAGCTTCCGCTCCCGCATCTCCAACGTCACGGAGACGATAGGCAGCGGCGCCTTGCCATGATTGTTCATCGCCACCAGAACGGTCGCGGGACGCCCCAGGGTCGCGCCCATCGTCGCATCCAGGGCCTCCTCGCGCACGTTGATCGGGTACAGTCGCGGATCGCCGGAGGGCAGGCTCACATGCTTGATGGCACCCGCGTCCAATGCCTCCGTGTCGGTGATCGGCGCCCGATCCGCACGGGCACTCACCGTCACTTCGCGCGCGTAGTTTGTCGTGAAATCCTTCGGCAACTGGAACGCCACCCGCTCCACCGGTACATGCGCCGGCACACGCAGCATGGCAATCGACAGGAACCCCCGCTGATCGACGACCGCGGTGCTCACGGTAGGTACATAACGCGTCTGCCGCAAGCGGCTCGGCGGCACCTCCGCACCCTCGACCATCGACGGATGGAGGTCCATCTGCGGTGCGCCACCTGGCGTGCGCACCTCCAACACCACGTGCAACACCGGCCAGCTCGACTCCTCCAGCAACAACGAGCTCCAGTGACCGAGCTGCTGGCTGCTCAGGTCGTATACCGCGACGCTGCCCAGTGATTTGCGCGCCTCTCGCGCATTCCGTGGATCGCGGCCCTCAACCGTCGCGGTCGCCACAAAGTTCTGCATCGCCAACCGGAGCCGCACCTCCGAGTACGGCCGCTCCGGCATGCGCAGGTCAAAGCTTAGGGTGTTGCCACTCACCACGACATGCTCTGGAGTCGCGGCTGTATCCGCCACCGGTTCCGGCCCGCTCTCGGTGAGCGTATAGGCCACCTCGGACTCACTAGAGTTACTGGACACACTGGCGTTGAGCTCACCCCCCAGGTGCTGAAACAGGCGCAGATCATTATGCGCGGGAGAGGCCGTGTGTCCCAGAATCGTGGCATCCAGCACGGCGCAAGTCATCCCGCTGCTGCCGGAAATCACACGCACGCTTCGCTGGTAGCGGAGATGTTCCGGCCGCGCCGGTGCGTCCAGAGTCACCACCAGGGGCCCCTGGAACAGCAGGGCCGCCATCACCATGCCAGGAAGTCTCATCGAGATCTCCCCGCAGCACAACGAAGATCGCGCGAGTGCTGCTGGCGCACGTGCCGGCACCTTCGCCCCAGCCAGCCATCAATCCTGCCGTCGAGGGCGCAGCCCACCCAGCCGCCCTTCATGAGGACACTCTACGCTCCCGGACCGCACGCGCGGTGGACGCAATCTCCCCCGGGGAATCGATCTTTGCACCACGCTGCTTTAGCATCCCTTGAAAGAGGTTCCTCCGTTGCCCCTTCCACAGACCGTGCACCGCATCCTTGTCCTGGACGATGACGAGATCATGCGTGACCTCCTGAACGTCCTGCTCTCGCTGGAGGGCTACACGGTTGCCTTCGCTCATTCAGGGGAAAACGCGCTGGAAAAGCTGCGCGAAAGCGAGGCCTACGATCTCGTGCTGACGGACCTACACATGCCCGGGCTCGAAGGCGAGGAACTCGCCCGAGCCTTGCGAGATGCCCTGCCCTCCCCCACTCTCCTCATAGCCATGAGCGGCAGCCAGCCCTCCGCAGAGCTGCGATCGCTCTTCGATGCCTTCATTTTGAAGCCTTTTGACGTACAACTTTTGCGGGACGCGATGGACGTCGCGCAGGGCAATAAAGACGCTTTACACAGCCTCGCGAACGCGGCAGCGAGCCCATCCCTCAGCAACGCCGCGCCCCTGGTCCCGGCGTTGGACGAGAAGATTTTCGGCTCGCTCGCAAGCATGATCGCAGGGACCAAGCTGAGCGAATTATTCGCTATGGCATTGATAGATATAGAGAAACGACACGAGCGCATCGTCTCCGCAGTCGCTGTGAACGACCTCGAAACGGTTCATCGCGAAGCTCATGCGATCAAGGGTTCGTGCGGCATGATCGGCGCCTTGGAGCTCCATCAGCTCGCAGCAGCCATCGAGGAGGGAACCACGCTGAACACAGTCGCCCTCGCGGAAATTCCTCGAGCGTGCGTTCGTCTCCAGAGTATGCTCAAAACCAAGATCCACACTGTTTAGCTCCGCTCGGGAGAGCTCACATACATGGTCACGGCCACACGCAAACCCGTCTCATCCGCACCCCCTATGTCATCTCCGCTTAACCGCTCCATTCGCATCGTCGTTGCCGACGACCACCCGGTCGTTCGCTTCGGCGTCAAGAACATGCTGAACAACGACCCTGACTTCGAGGTCGTCGGCGAAGCCGAAGACGGCGATCAGGCAGTCACGGAAACTCTTGAGCTCGAGCCCGACGTTCTTCTGCTCGATCTCGCCATGCCACGCCTGCCCGGCCTCGAAGCCATGCGTGCCATCATGAGCCGGTCGCCTCGCGTAAAGATCCTGCTGCTCACCAGCACCATCTCTACGCAGCAGGTCATCGAAGCCCTGCAGATCGGCGCCCGTGGCATCGTCCTCAAGGACTCCGTGGCCGGCGATCTCGGGGAAGCTCTCCGTGCCGTGCTCTCCGGCGACTACTGGATTGGCGGCCAGCGCGTCAACAACCTGCTTACTGCGTTGCACGACCTCATGCAGAAGGCCTCCGCCGTGCCCGAGCGCAAGACCTACGGCCTCACCCCGCGCGAGCTCGAAGTGGTCACCTGCATTGTCGAGGGCTGCTCCAACAAGGACATCGCCAAGCAGTTCACGATCTCCGAAGAGACCGTGAAGCGTCACCTCTCCAACATCTTCGACAAGACCGGCGTCAGCACCCGCCTCGAACTCGCCCTCTTCGCGATCAGCCATAAGCTGGTCGACATCGAAGTCTGATCGATCTTTCCTGGCATGAGTGCAAAAGCGCGCGGCCCTGGCCGCGCGCTTTTTTGTCCCCATCGGCGTCTTACGTTGCCGTTTATCGATAGCCGGTCAGCGTCGCTTCCACACCCGCCATCCATCCTCCCGGGAGTCTGTAGCCACATACTCGCTTTCGATAGCGTCCGTCATGGCCTGCGTACTCGGCAAAGGTCGCTTTTGCTGCGGAGCCCACGCGCTCCCTTCCGACATCCGCACGTAGTTCACATCGCGTTCCGCAAGCCAGAATAACGGCACCGCTCCCTCGGGGTTGTCGGGCAACAGCAGAAACGGAGCGTGCCGCTTTCGAATCTCGTTGGCTTTTGTGTTGATGTCTTCAGGCGTCAAGACATTCTGCAGCCCAAAGTAGTACCCGCTGCTGGCCCCCCAGCGTGCGCGCCCATCCAGACCCACTGGCAACGCGAACGGCGCAAAGTACTCCTGGCCTGCAGGAACCGGCACACCTTCCTTTACATACTGCGGCAACGGTGCGGGAAGAGCCACGGAATCATGCCTCGCCTTGGTCAGTGAGCGCTGGGCGAGGTACAGCAGCGTACCGGCATTGAAGAAGGAATAGGTGCCCAGCACCAACCAGATCGCAAAGGTCCATCGACGGCCCGCCAGCCAGAAGAAACCCAGCAGCAGCAATGGCATAGCGCTCGTCAGGTGCTGCAGGTCACAGCGCCCAAAGGCTGAGCTCAACATAGGTATGCCACACAGCCCCATTGAGACCGCCGCACTGTCCCAGTCCCCTTCCAGCACCACACGGTAGAACGCCGCAATGGCGCAAAGATACACGCCTAGAACAATGACATTGGCCGGTGACGGCAGCAGCGGAAAGTTGTTGCCGCCCTGCGCAAACCCATGCATCGACCGCAGCACGCCCCAGCCTGTCGCACCTGCCACAATGGCGGCGGCTCCTATCGGGACGATGGCCGCAGCCGCGACAGGAAATTGCGCCCTGTTCTTCCATCCCAGCAGCAGCGCATAAGCCGAGAGCCCCAGCGCCAAAGCCGTACCCTGTTCCGGAGAGACCGCAAAGCCACACGCAATCGCCCCCACCATTACCGCCGCGGTGCGGTACGGCGCATGCGTTCGGCGCCAGTACGTTGCAACCGCCACGCTCAGAAACCCGGCGCACAGCACGCGTAACGGCGTGTAATGCGTTCCCTCGCTGGGCAGCAGCATGAGCAGCGTGAATGCATCCAGAAACACAAACAGCACCCAGCGGTATCTGGTCGGCAGGTTCGTCCACGCCACCATGCACCACAGCATCGCGGTCCCAAGCAGCCAGTCCACCACCCAGGAGGTCATGTAGGCCCGCAGCGGTGACCAGTGCAACCCGGCCTGCAACCAATAGCCCGGGTATTCCAACAGGGGCCCATAGATGAACTCCAGGTCACGGTAGAGCCGCATCCCTCCCACCATCTGCGCCTGCCGATTCAGTTGGTAGTGCGACTCCGACCCCAGTGCCTTGTGGGCACGGTCGATCCGCCATATCGCACACAGCGACAAGGTCAAGAGCACCCCAGCCACCAGCCACCAGCGGGGCAGTCGGCGGTCCTCCGCCTTCGCGATGGTGAATCCACCGGTCGCTACCGATAGCAGCAGTGCCGCCCCCAGAAACAGCAGCAGCGCCGCATGATTGTTAAAGCCGACGCGGTACGACTGACTCACCGTGGGCGCCACGGCCACATGGTATGGAACCACAAAAACCGCAAGCGCCAGGGCAGCCGCCACCAGGAGGGCAAGCAGCCGCAGCGGGCCGGTAAGACCTTTCAGCATCTGTGGATTCTACCAATGCCTCGTGAGGCCAAACGTGTACGCCGCGCATCGGGACACACCCGCAAAGCATCCATACCTCTGCATATGAGCGATCCCCTCCACGATGTCCTCGTCATCGGTGCTGGCCCTACGGGGCTGGCCTGCGCCATCGACGCCCAGAACGAAGACCTCGATGTCGTTGTCGTGGACAAGGGCTGCCTGACCAATTCACTCTTCCACTACCCGGCCAACATGACCTTTTTCACCACGCCGGAGCTGCTCGAGATCGGGGATATGCCCTTTCCCTCGACCAATCAGAAGCCCACCCGTGGCGAGGCGCTCGAGTACTACCGCAAGGTGGCGCAGCACTATCGCCTGAACGTGCGCCAGTATGAACGCGTTGCTTCGGTTACGGGATCGGACGGAGACTTCAGCGTGCACACCGTGGACCGCTTTGACCGGCCCCACACGCTCCGCACCCGCAAGCTCATCGTGTCCACCGGCTACTACGACCTGCCCAACCATCTCGGCATCCCGGGCGAGGACCTGCCCAAGGTGGCCCACTACTACAACGAGCCGCACCCCTTCTTTGGCCAGGACGTCGTCGTGATTGGTGCCAAGAATTCGGCGGCCATCGCCGCCCTTGAGCTCTGGCGTCACGGTGCTCGGGTCACCCTCGTTCATCGCGGCGCCGAGATCCACCGCCACGTTAAGTACTGGATCAAGCCCGACATCGAAAACCGCATCAAGAATGGCGAGATCAAGGCCTACTTCAACAGCAATGTCGTCGATATCGCGCAGGACACTGTCACCCTGCGTACCCCCGAAGGCGAAACAGTTCTCCCTAATAACTATGTGTTTGCACTGACTGGCTACCAGCCAGACTTCGCCTTTATCGAGTCTCTAGGGGTAAAGCTCGACCCAAACAACGCTCGCTGCCCGATCTGCAAGCCCGAAACGCTGGAATCAAACGTACCTGGGATCTACGTGGCAGGCGTCGTCGTCGCGGGCGAGCGCACCAACGAAATCTTCATCGAAAATGGCCGCTTCCACGGCGC
>CAXTVC010000002.1:4871-29230 GCA_964247615.1 uncultured Acidobacteriaceae bacterium | reverse complement strand
TCGCGGGCGAGCGCACCAACGAAATCTTCATCGAAAATGGCCGCTTCCACGGCGCTGTCATAGCCGCTGACCTGGCCGAGAAGCTGGGCAAGGGCCATCGCGATGCCCCGAGAGCGCCGCAGTACACAGTAGCCGCCGAATAACGCTTCCCAATGCATTGACATTTGACGAGCTGCAGCGGAGTGGTCAGACCTGCGGCTAGTTATTGCCGGGTAACCCTAACTCACAACCCGCTTCCGAAATCCCCGCAGCCCCACCCACATCAGTGCCGCGAAGAAGAACACCAGCGCTCCCAGGATTGACGTATTCGCCATGTGCCCGATCCCAGGCGTCAGCGCCGAGCGTAGCCCTTCGCTGAAGTAGACGATCGGGTTGATCAGGATCCCTATCTGCAGCCAGCGCAGGTTCCTCAGCGCGGTCCACGGATAATACACACATCCCAGAAACACTATTGGCGTCACCACGATGCCAAAGATCAGCCCAATCTGTCGGGGCTGCACCGCCGTGCCGATCACCAATCCCAACGCCCCGGACACCAGGCTCGACAGCACCAGCACCGCGGCCAGCAGCCACCAGCTCGTCACGTGCGCCATCACCGGGACCGTCGGGATGTAGTACGCCACGGGAAACACGATGGCCGCTGCCAGCAGGCTCTGCAGCGAGGAAAAGAACACCTTCTCAAACGCCACCGCCCATATGGGCAGGGGACACATCACACGGTCATCGATCTCCCGCGTGATGCTGAACTCTGTCGCCAGGGGCAGCGCTACCGCGGCGATGCCGGAGAACATGATGCCTACGGCCATCAACCCGGGCAGCATCACGGTGCCAAAACCGCCGCCGTTGCCCGCAGCCGAAGCGCCCATCGGCGACATCGCCGCAGGGTTCCCTGTCATGTGCGGCATGACAAACGTGAACACAAACGCAAACAGCAGCGGCTGCATACCAACTCGAAGAATGAACGGGATCACCTCGCGCCGCAACACATACAGATCGCGCAACAGTAATCCGCCGAACGCACGGCTGTAGCCCAGGGTGCGTGCTTTCTGCATTTCGTTACTCACGCAACTCCCTCCCGGTCAGGCGAATGAACACGGTCTCCAGACTGGCTGCGGAGGTCGCGATGTCCGCAACGCCCATCCCTTCCGTCGCGCTGATCACCTTGGCCACAATGCCATCTTCCTGCGCGGCCAGCACCCTGAGTCCGTTGCTGCCTGCAGCCTCTACACCACCAACGCCCGGTACCTGCGCCAGGCGGTCCCGTAACGCCTGTACATCGGCCCCCGCAACGAGCCGCAGATCGATCACCTTCTCGCCGCCCAGGCTCGCCTTCAGCGCAGCGGGCGTCTCCTGCACCAGAATCTTGCCATGGTCGATGATGGATATCCGGTCACACAGCTCATCAGCCTCTTCCATGTAGTGCGTCGTCAACACCACCGTGATGCCCTGCTCGCGTAGCCCACGCACCGCCTCCCACATGGCAATGCGGCTCTGCGGATCCAGCCCCGCACTCGGCTCGTCCAGGAACAACACCTTGGGCCGGTGCGCAATCGCACGGGAAATCTGCACCCGCTGCGCCATGCCCCCGGAAAGCTGATTCGGATATGCCTTGGCCCGGTCTGTCAGCCGAAACTGTTCCAGCAGCTCCGCCGTACGCGCCTTGCCCTCCGCGCGGCTCATGCCAAAGTAACTGCAGTGAAACTGGATGTTTTCTGCGATCGTGCATGCCCGGTCCAGCGTGTTGTACTGCGGCACCACGCCAATGAATTGCCTCGCCTTTGCAGGCTCCTTCACCACGTCTACGCCCGCGATGCGCACCGATCCCGCCGTCGGTACGGCCCGTGTCGTCGCAATCGATATCGTCGTCGTCTTGCCTGCGCCGTTCGGTCCCAGCAGACCATACAGCTCACCTTCGTTGACGCAAAGATCGATCCCGTCGACCGCCGTCACCGGCTGCTTGCCGCCGTAGACCTTACGCAGCCCTGCGATCTCGACAATGCTGTTGCTGTTGGCCAAAGCCTGTCCTTACTTACTGCAGCCATGCTACACGGCCTCTTTTTCCTTATCGGCAGATAGTCCCAAACCTTTAGTCCCCCCTCGACCGCATCCAATGGCTCATGCGCAACCCCATTGCCGCGCTCGGTCTCGGCCTGCTTCTCTCTTCTGCAATCAGCGGTGTCATGCCACGCCATCTCTCGGCACAAGTGCCCGGGGGCACAACGGGGACAGGGGCAGGCAGCCTCACCGCTGCCATCACACTGCCAAACGCCATCACCAACGGCGCAGCCATTGCTCCGGGCGGCCGCACCTTTCTGGTCATTGCCAAACAGAAGGGCCAGGACGTCCCGCAGCTCGCCGAGTATGTCGGTGGCCAGCTAAAGCCCTACCCTGACGCAACCTGGAATGGCTGGAAGGAAGGCGACGACGCTACCCACGCCTTTGTCCACGCCAACTCCGTTCGCTTCGGCCCCGAGGGCACCCTCTGGGTCGTGGATTTTGGCAGCCCCGAGATGGGCAAACCTATCGTGCCGCACGGTCCCAAGCTCGTCGGCATCGACATCAGCACCGGCAAAGTAGTGCGTACCTTTTACTTCGACAAGGTTACGAAGCCCGAAAGCGCGCTGGACGACGTTCGCTTCAGCGGCGACCACGCCTACCTGACTGACGCTGGCTGGCCAGGCATCATCACCCTCGCCATGCCCAGCGGCTCCATGTCGCGCGTCCTCAGCGACCAGCCCTCCACCACCGCTCTGAAGCCGCTACGTGCTGAGGGCCACGAACTGCAGGACAAGAACGGCAAGCCTATCTTCTTCCACGCCGATCAGCTCGAGGTCTCACCCGACGGTGCCACACTCTACTGGCAGCCCTGCTCCGGCCCCATGTACGCCATCGCCACACAATTCGTTGACGACGGCACGCTGAAGGACAGCGAACGCGCGAAACACGTGCGTGTCTTTCTGAATAACGGCACCGCCGGCGGTACCGCCATCGACGCCAAAGGGAACCTGTATGTCAGTGACACCGACCACAGTGCCGTGTTGAAGGTCACACCCGAGGGCAAATCCGAAACCCTCGTCCAGGATCCCCGCCTGGTGTGGGTCGATGCCATGTGGATCACCCCTGACGGTCGCCTTTGGATGCCAGCCGCCCAAATGGATCACACCCCAAGCTTCAACAACGGCAAATCCGACGTGCACTACCCCATGCAGGTCTTTACCGTCTCGATCGGCAATGGTCCGCCACCCACCGACCACCGATAGAACAGCAAACAAAGCAGGGCAAAGACACCTGTCTTTGCCCTGCTTTGTTTCAGAGGTCCTGGTATTGCCGCCTGAGTTTCAGCGACGGAGCTCCAGAAAGAGATAGAGCCCGCTTTCCAGCGGGCTCAGAGAGGCTTTGGGGAGGGAGGTACTGAGGAAGAAGGAAGGGAGCCCGAAAGGGCGAAAAGGAGGGAAGAACTACAGGTGGGACAGTTAAGGAGTGCCTCTCAATACTCATTAAGACGCAGGTCGGCGGAAGAGGTTGCACGAAATATGCAGATACTCATATCCAGGAGGCGGGTTACTCCCGAATTCTGTAGATGCCCTGTCCTGCCATACTGAACGTCTCCCATGGCTGTGACCTCTCACCCAGCATCCCGCTTTCGCCTCCCACCTGACGCCGTTAAGCTCTGCGTTGCCGTTACCGGCGCCACCCCGGAGCAACTGCGGGCCAACGTCGAGTCTCTTCTGCCCGACTATCCCTTCCAGGAACTTCGCCTCGATTACCAAGCCGATCCCTTAGGGGCCACGGACCAGCTCCGGTCATTTCTTCTGGGGCATAGCGACGTACTCTTCCTCGCGACCTGCCGGCCTGTGCGCAGTGGTGGACACCTGGCGGGCTCTGCAAGGGAAGAGCTGGCCGTTCTGCAGGCCGCGGCAGCTGCGGGTTGCCGCCTCGTGGATCTCTCGCTGGAAAGCGCGGAGGAACTCGGTCCGGAGGCCCTCACACGGCTTCGGTCCCACGGTGCTTCCGTTCTGCTCAGCTTTCACGATTTCCAGCGCACCGGAGACCTCGAGGCCGTCCTGGCGCGTATGCGCCCTTTCCACCCCGACATCTACAAGATCGTTCCAACGGCACAATCGCTCGACGACAGCCTCGCCACGCTGAGTCTGCTCCGCTCCGCAAGCCGGAATGAGCCTACGACCCTGGTCGCCATGGCCATGGGCGAACCTGGCCTGATCACCCGTGTTCTCGGCCCGCGTTCCGGCTCGGCCTTCACCTTTGCCGCCGCGACCGACGCCGAAGCCACCGCGCCCGGCCAGCTTACCGCGCACACCCTTACTTCTCTTTACCGCATCGGTGCTATCACCCCGGCCACACGCCTCTTCGGCGTCGCAGGTGACCCGATTCGCTCTTCGCTTTCGCCTGCCATGCACAACGCCGCCTTCCGTGAGCGAGGCATGGACGCTACCTACCTGCCACTTCTGACCGGTAGCGCCGAAGCCCTGTTTCAGGCGGCTCGCACGCTTCCACTTGAAGGCTTCAGCGTCACCATGCCGCTGAAAACGGCGGTCATGCCCTTGCTGGACAGCATCACGCCCCTCGCGGCTCGCATCGGCGCTGTGAACACCGTCCACTGCACCGCGGATGGAAAATACCACGGTGACAATACCGACGCAGCCGGCATTGTCGTTCCGCTGGAGCGACGCATTTCCCTGCGCGATACCCGTGTCCTTGTTCTTGGGGCAGGCGGCGCCGCCCGCGCTGCCGTCTTCGGCTGTGCCGATCGCGGAGCGAAGGTCTTCGTGCACAACCGCACAATGGCCAACGGGGAGCAACTCGCGCACGAGGCCGGAGCGAAGGCTCTCGATCGCGCATCGCTCGCGACCGAAGAGTTCGACGTACTCATCAACGCCACTCCGGCCGGCATGCGAGGCAATGCGCTCACCCTGCCTCTTGAGGCACACGAACTCCGCGCCGATCTCGTCTTCGACCTCGTCTACAACCCTCTCGATACCCCGCTACTCGCCCTTGCCCGCGCACAGGGACGCGAGACCATCCCCGGTGTGGAAATGTTCATTCATCAGGGAGCCCGCCAATTTGAGATATGGACTGGCATCCCGGCACCGGTCGAGACAATGACACGAGCCGTTCTGGAAGCTCTTCAACAGCGCCTTTAGGGCTACCCGGGAAAAGCTTCCAGAAAAGCTAGGCCGCGTACTCCTTGCCAATCCACTCCCGCAGTGCGTCCATGCTCACATCCTCACGGCCCAGGAAGGCCTTCACCAGCGTCCGTGCCGGCTTCGATCCACCCGGCTCCAGCACCTCACGTCGATACCGCTCGCCCACAGTGCCGTTCAGCAGCTCCGCCCCGTCCGTCTGCCCGAACTGCCGGAAGAACTCCAGCGCCATCACCTTGTCGTACAGGTAGGTGTAGTAGTTCGACGTGTACCCGACCAGGTGTGTAAATGCCGCATACATCCGGTTGCCATCCACAAATTCGTACTTGCTGAAGCGGTCATACCCGTCGCGCAGCAGTGTATCCAGATCCAGCGACCCGGCCCGGCGATCGTGCGTCTCCATGGAGTACGTCGCATACATCACCTGCGTCATCGTCGAGAGCGCCCGCCCATGCGCGCTTGCCTTCGTCATCCTGGTCACTGTCTCGTAGGGGATCGGCTCACCAGTCTCCACGTGCCGCGCAAACGTCCGCAGCAGCTCGGGGTCCTCAAAGAACTCCTCCAGCATCTGCGAGGGCACCTCGACAAAGTCGCCCTCCGTTGCGATGCCGCTCTGCCCCGCCCAGCGCTGCCGTCCGCCCAGCACCTCATGCATCAAGTGGCCGAACTCGTGAAAATACGTCACCACATCGGCATACTGCATAAGGCCGGCGTCGGTCGCGGTCGGCTCGGGAAAGTTGCAGACCAGCGACGCCTCGGGTACCTGCCGTCCAAGCACACCGCCCACCAGCGAGCACTCTGAGAACCACTTGCTTTTGCCTTCACGCGGATGCATATCGAGGTAAATGCGCCCTACCGGTTCGGATCCATCCCCGGCAGCACTGTCGTAGACCTCAAAGGCCTTTACCGCCGGATCCCACACCGGCGCACCCTCATTCCGCTCAAATCGCACGCCAAACAACTTGCCCGCGGTCGCCAGAATGCCCGTCTCGACCTGGGTGTAGGGAAAGTACGGACGTACGCTCTGCGAGTCGAAGTCATACCGCGCTCGCCGGAACTGCTCCTCCCAGAACCGCGCATCGCTGAGCTTCAGCGGGAGGGCGCCGGGGTCACGCTCACGCACAAACGCCTCCAGCTCCGCCCATTCGCGCAGTGCCGTAGCGCGCGCGGCATCCTCTACCTCGCCCAGGAATCGCCGCATGTTTTCCGCGGAACCCATCATCTGGTCCACCGTCGCCAGGTCCGCCCAGCTGCGGAAGCCCAGCACCTCGGCCATCTCCTCGCGAGCCGCCAACAGATCCAGCAGCACCTGCTTGTTCTCCGGGTAGCCGCGATCGTTGTACTGCAGGTAGAGCTTGTGCCGCAGCGCCGCGCTCCCCGCGTAATTCATCACCGGCGACATATCCGGCGGATCGGTCGTCACCACCACCGGGGTCTCTGCGACCAGCTCCCCAGCCTCGTCTTTGATTCCGTGCCGCGTCAGGTAATCCGTTGGCAGCCCGCGCAGGTCATTCGGGTCCTCCACCGAGACGCGCCGCATGTCGTCCTGCACCTTGCGGCTGAACTGCATGCCCAGCTCCGTCATCCGGTCGGCCAGCGACCGGATCGTCTCCCGCGTTGCCTCGTCACGGTCCACGCCGGCCAGCCGGTAGCCCAGCAGCGTGCGTTCCATGTAGTACTTCGTCGCCTCATCCTCACCGCGGACGTCCACGGCTTCGAGCGCGTGGTACACGTCCTTGTTCAGGCTCAGTGCTACGCCTTCCGCGCTCACCTGTTGCGACAGCGCCTGCACCGCATCGCGCACCCCAGCCGCAGGGAACACCATAAACATCACATGGGCCTGGCTGCCCGCCATGCGCAGGTGCCACACGGCGCGGTCATAAAGCGCCAGCGTGTTTTCCACCGTGCGCACGCCCGAAAGCGCCACCAACTCCGCAATGGCTGTGCGCGTCGCCTGTAGATGAGACTCCACCCAGCGCCCAGCGTCCTCCGGCCCCGTCAGCCCGTTCCACAGGTGCAACGGATCCACCACCGCCCCGTTCGTGCGCGTGCCTACCACCGTCTCCGCCGCTGCTTCCACTACCGCCATAGCCTCACTCCAACCGCAGGGCGCCGTACGCGCCACCTGCTCTCATTCTCTTCACTCACTCTGACGCGCCAATCCCACCGACGACGCATCTTCGTCGCGTCAAACGCGGTTCTGTCCGTAAAAGCTACACTGGAGAGGTCATGGGAACCCTGCGCTACCTGATCGCTTTGCTCGCTCTCGCCGGTGTCATCGACTCGGTTCTGGCACTTCGTATCCACATGCAGGATCCGAGTGCGGCCCCACCCTGTGCGGTAACGCAGAAATGGGACTGCGGCTCCGTCAATCACTCCCGCTTCGCCGAGTTCCCGCCGCGCTCGTTCGACGACGCTCCCGGCTCCAAAGGCATCCACGTTCCCGTCGCGATTCTGGGCATCGCCGGCTACGGCCTGATCGGCATCCTCGCCCTCACCGGCCACCTCTGGGCCACTCTCCAGGTCGCGGAGATTGGCTTCGCTTTTGCCGCATTCCTCACCTTCATGGAAGCCTATGTCCTCCAGAAATGGTGTATCTATTGCGTCTGGTCCCAGGCCATAGCCGCTGCGATCCTGCTGACCACCATCACCGCACTGGTCCTTCGCCACCGCGCCGGCAAGCGAGTCGTACCCCGCGACACACCAACCCCCGCCAGCGCCTAATCCTTCTACCAGAGTCCCCACCAAAACCGAAAACCTACAACGTAGAACCCCAAAATTATGTGGCCTAAAGCTCTCACGCAGCTGATCGAACTCGCCCCGCACATCACCCGGCTCCTGCCGATGGCGGACCGTTACTTCAAGGACAAAACCACGGGCGACGACACCACACGCCAAGCGCTCGAAGGCCATCGTGCAGCCCTCGAAGCGCAACGCGCTTCCCTCACCGATCTGAGCGACCGTCTTCATGCGGACATAGGTGCGGTCAACTCTGCACAAGCCACGCAGATCATCACGCTCGGCCGGCAGATCGGCGACTTCGAAAAGCACCTCGTCTCTACCCGCACGGACGCACTCGCCGCCAAGCAGGCCACTGAGTCCCTCGAAGGCCGCCTCACCCGCATCGAGCATGCGCAGAAAAGCACACAGACCCTGGCCATCGTCGCCGTGGGGCTGCTCGTCGCCATCCTGATCCTGATCGCCGTCCTCTTTCTGCGCGCCCACTAAGCCCGACCGGGGAACCACGCAAGCAACTCGTGCAGTCCCCCCTCTGCTGCATACTGCTACGAGCGCTATGCACTCTCCGGACGGCCCCAACACTCACCACACCACGCTGCGCCGCCGCGGAGGACTCGCCGGCTTTGCCCGCAATCTGCGCAACCAACGTGGAGACCGTCCTGACCCGACTCCTCGTTCCCCACACCAGCGCGACGTCCCTGCACGGCGCCGGCGCCTCGATGTCCTCCTCACGCTGACGGCCATCTTGTGTCTCGGCGTGCTTCTCTGCGCCGTCGCGTGGCCTATCGTGCGCGTTCACCTGCAAGCTGCCGCCGTTCTCAAGCTGGTCGCCAACCAGCCTGTCCCCGAGTCCCTCCGCTGGACCGTTGCGGACCGCGTCGCCGTCGAAGATCTCTACTACGACACATCCCTTGGCGCCGTTCGAGGCCGCCTCTACACTCCCATCGAACATCCAAATGCCCCTGCGCTCATCGTTCTGCATGGCGTCCATCATCTCGGCATCGACGAACCCCGCCTCATTGCCTTTGCCACCGCCATGAGCGCCTGCGGCCTGCGCGTCCTCACCCCCGAGCTGCCGGACATCAAGGACTACCACGTCGGCGCGAACTCCATCACCACCATCGGCGAGTCGGCCGAGTGGCTCGCCCATCGCACCGGGGAGCCGCAGGTCGGCATCATGGGCCTTAGCTTCTCCGGCGGCCTTTCGCTGCTCGCCGCCGCCGACCCCCAGTTCCGCCACAGCATCAAGTTCGTCGTCGCCGTCGGCTCGCAGGACAAGATGCAGCGCGTCGCCACCTACTACCGCACCGGCACCGACGCTCGCCCCACTGGCGCCCCCGAGCTTCTCCCTCCTCATGAGTACGGTCCGCTCGTGCTGGAGTACGAGAACCTCGAAGACTTCGTCCCAAAGGCAGACCTGACGCCACTGCGCTCCGTCCTCCGTGCTCATCTTTACGAGGACGTCCCCGCTGAGAAAGCTGCCATGGCCCGCCTCACGCCCAACCAGACGAGCGAGGCCAAGGTTCTCATGGACTCCAACTCCCCCTTCACGCGTTCACTGCTGGCCAAGGCCGAGGCCAAACACGTCATCGAGATGGCCCGCGTAAGCCCCCACGGCCACCTCAACAAGCTCACCGTGCCGGTCTACCTCCTGCACGGCGAAGGCGACAACATCATTCCCGCCGCGGAAACCCTCTGGATGGAGTCCGAGCTCCCCACCACCACGCTCAAGGCCGCCCTCATCAGCCCCGTACTCTCGCACCTCGATCTCGACGGCGCCGGCCCCGGCGTCACCGACAACCTGCGCCTGCTTCACTTCTTTGCGCAGATCCTGGAAGCCGCCGAGGCCCGGGAACCAGCAGAGCAACCAGCCCGGGCCAAGTAATCTGTTGGGGTGAGCACACCGAGCGACCTCGTCACCCTCCCCGACATCCTCGACGCGCGCGAACGCCTCCGCGGCACCGCAGTCTACACGCCACTCGTCCGTCTCGACCCCGTCCGCGTGCACGAGGCGGGGTTCCTGCTCGGCCCGCACACGCCGGAGATCTACCTTAAGAACGAAGCCGCCCAGCCCGTCGGCTCCTTCAAACTGCGCGGCGCCTACAACAAGATCGCCGCCCTCAAGGAGCGCGATCCCGCAGCCTTCGGTCGCGGCGTAATCACCTTTAGCTCCGGCAACCATGCCCAGGGTGTCGCCTACGCCGCGCGCGCGCTCGGCACGGCAGCCGTCATCGTGATGCCGGACAATGCGCC
The DNA here is from genome assembly GCA_964247615.1 of uncultured Acidobacteriaceae bacterium. Lineage (GTDB taxonomy): Bacteria > Acidobacteriota > Terriglobia > Terriglobales > Acidobacteriaceae > Granulicella. The sequence goes on along the minus strand of CAXTVC010000002.1, from coordinate 19,076 downwards.
CGCCATCAAACGGGCTGCCACTGAGGCACTCGGCGCGGCGATTGTCACCGTCGGCCCTGCCTCAACAGAACGCAAACGAAAAGCCGAAGAACTCGTCGCCCAACATGGCTACGCCATGATTCCGCCCTATGACGACCCCGACATCATCGCAGGCCAGGCCACCTGCGGCCTCGAACTGTACGAGCAGCTTCTCGCACTAAATAATGAATTCTCTCAGCTAGAAAATCCGAAACTCGAGACTGAACAAGACCCCGCGCCGGCACGGAACCCCAGCACCCTCATCCTGTCCCCTGTCTCTGGCGGAGGCCTCCTGGCCGGCACAGCCACCGGGCTGAAACTCGCCGCCGCGGCCGCGGGATGCCCCGCTCCGCTCGTCTGGGGCGCAGAACCCGAGTTGGCCGGCGACGCCCGCGAGTCCTTCTACAGCAAAGCCCTCGTCGAGTGGCCCGCCGCCCACACCAGTCGCACCCTGGCAGACGGCCTGCGCACCCAATCCTTGGGCGAACGCAACTTCCATCACATCCTGCGTTTTGTAGATGGCATCGTGACCGTAAGCGAAGACGAGATCCGGGCTGCCACGGGCCTTCTACTCGCCGCGACTGACATCATCGCCGAGCCCTCGGGTGCCGTCACCCTGGCGGCCGTACTCTTTCACGGCTCCGAGCTCCCGCACACCGACCGGGTTGTCGCTATCGTCTCCGGCGGCAACATCGACCCGACATTGCGGGAACAGCTTTTACTGCAAGAGCGTCCACTCTCCCCTGGCGGCGGACCAAGACCCTAAGACACCTCGGCCAACCGTGGACGGGACCCCATGCGCTCGGTCGTCTCCGCCTCGCTTACGCCCGCGCTTGGCGCCGTGCCGCTGGCGCCCTGGTACGGTAGAAACAGCGCAAATACGGTGTAGCTATGCCCTGGAACAGTGGACGACCGGATCTTCAAGCGGCCATGGTGACGATTCACAATGCCGTTCGTGATCCAAAGCCCAAGCCCCGTTCCGTTCACGCCCTTTGTCGTGAAAAACGCGGTAAACAGCTTCTGCTGGGTCTCCTCGGACATACCTGTCCCCGTGTCCGCAACCGTGATCATCACGCCGCGCTTGTCATTGCTCCACAGGGTCGCTTCCCGCGTTCTCAGGTAGAGCACACCGCCACTGCCCTTGGCTGCGTCCACCGCATTGCTCACCAGATTGTTCAGTACCTGCCGCAACTCACTGGCCAAGCCCACAATGTGCTGCGTCGACCGCTGCCGCAGTCTGGGCTCGATGCCGTAGTTTGTGAGCCGCGACTTGTACAAGTCCATCACCGACTCCACCAGAGCTGAACACAACAGCGCTTCAGGCCCGGTCGACTGCTTATAGAAACGCAGCGACTGCGCCGTAATGAGCTTCACCCGCTGCAGCTCCTCATCTGCCTGCTGCAGGTACGTCAATCCCTCGCGCGTCTCATCGTTCACAGGGATAAGCTGCTGCGTCAGGTACACAAGGTTCATCACCGCTTCCAGCGGATTGTTGATCTCGTGCGAGATCGTGGAGGCCAGGCGACCTACCGCCGCCAGCTTCTCGCTCTCGCGCAGGGCAGACTCCATGTTGACCCGCTCGGTCACATCCATCTGGATTCCCACAAAGTGGGTCATCACGCCGTCGCGGTTGAAGATGGGCGACAAAGTCAGCTCATTCCAGAAAAGCGTCCCATCCCTGCGATAGTTCCGGATCACGGCCGTGGTCTGCCGCCTCTGCTTAATTGCCTCGCGAATCAGGGTCAGCCCCGGCTGGTCCCTGTCCTCATCCTGCAGAAAGCGACAATTCTTTCCTTCCACTTCTTCAAGGCTGTAGCCCGTCATCAATTCAAACGACGGATTCACGTACATCAGCGGCATATCGGTTAGTTGCGCATTCGACACGCTGATCCCATTCGAGACCGACCGAAAGATATTCCGGTTCAGGCTCAACTCCTCCATTGCGGACTGGTACCGCTGCGCCAGGGCACGGTGGGAGTACAGCACCACGCTCAAACGTGAGGCCAGATCGGCAGGGGACGAAGGCACAACCAGGACACCATCAAACTCCCCGTTCTTTGCCTCGGCGTCCAGCAAATCTCGCGGTCCAAGTGCAATCAGCGCCGGTTTGATGTCGTCACCGGATTGATCGTGACTCCGCAGGAGACCACGCATGGCACGAGCCGTCTCCGCGTCCGCAATCACCAGCTCGTGGCGGCGCAGATCCTCCGGTCGTACCTCGTTCGCCTGCACCACCACCGCCTGGAGATCCAGTCCCCCAACGATGTTGACCATCGCCCTGCACACCGCCTGATCGGCAATCAGCAGCATCACCGATCCGTGTGGCGGTGCAAACATCTGACCAGGCAGAATGGCATCCTGTGTCGATCCGCTATTCGCACTCATCTGTTTCCTCATACGCAGGTTATCTCTGCATCTTCTGGCCGGATCCCAGGCCTACACGGAAGTTGTAGGCCTTCTTGCCTGCGCCTTCAACCGCGTGATGTTGAATCAGCGACTCAATTGCACCGAGCCACGGGAACATCGGCTGTCGTCTAACTCAGTATGCCCTTGCGTCGCTCTCTCGTCGCGTATCCTGCGTTTGCCCTCCTGGTCACCTCTGCCCTTCCGGCCCAAAAGCGCAACCCTGAGCGCGCCGTCGACAACGCCAATCGCGCCACAGTGCTGCATACCGCCAACGTCTACGCCGTCGCCGACCCAGCTGATCCGCCGATTGCTACCGTCGTGCCCGGCCGCGAAATCGTCACCAACCAGAAGAACGGCGCCTGGGTAAATGTCTTCGCCAATACCGATGAAAAGGAAGAAGACCCCGACGCCAAGCCCGAGTTCACCGACCCCAACACCCAGACCACGCCGGCCTCTGGCTGGATCCGCGACAAAGGCATCGTAGGCCCCCGCACCCCACAGGGGGACATCCTGCTCTACGGCGCCGCCGCAGACCTCGAAGCCAGGGCCGCCGAGCCCCACGCTCCCAAGGACGCCGCCGCTTCCGCGCAACTCCTTTACCGCCGCGTCTGGGAGTACTTCCCCGCGTCGCCGCTCGCCTCCGCGGCTGCCTTCCGCTCCGCTGACATCCGCTGGCAGATCGACAAGGCCGACAACAGCACCCTCCCCAGCGCGCACGAGCAGGACGCTTTTCTCCGTCCGCAACTCTACGAGGGCGAACTCAAGCGCGTGCTGAAGTTCTACCCTGAGACACCCGACGCCGCCCGCGCTGCTTTCGATCTGCTCGACAACAAGGTCTGCGGTGACTGGCAAGGCCTCCCCAAGTGCCCCGAGATGGAAACCAATCTCTATCTCAAATACGCCGACCGCTACCCCAACGGCCCCAAATCCGCCGAGGCTCTCTACAACGCCGCGTATCGCCAGGGCGCACTCGTCACCATGTATCAGGTCGACGAGAACCGGAAGAAATCCGAGCAGGCCGCCGCCAACTGCGCCTCCGTGGCCGCCCGCATGCAAAAAGACTACCCGGCCAGCGACTACACCCCACGCGCCGCCTCGGTGGCCTTCCGCGTCTCCCAGGGCATCAGCATCTACGGCTCAGACCGCGACTAAGCCCCTAAGACTAAGCCCCCCTAAAAACGTGCGCCACAAAATCCGTGGCGCACCTTCGCGAAACCAAAGCGTCCTTTGCGTCAGTGTTTGTATCTGCAGTTGCTACTTCACCATCTTCCACAACCGATCGAACAACTTCACCACAGCCGCCGCATCCTCCCGCGGCGGATAGTGCCCCACGCCTTTGATCGCCACACGCTCATACGGCCCGGTGAAGTTCTTCTTATCGTCCTCGCTGGCCTCCGGCAACACGCAATGGTCATCCGTGCCATACCCATACACCGTCGGTACGGAGATCTTCGCCTTGGGCTTGGCCTCCAGCCGGTTCTGCATCGCCGCATAGGCCTCTTTGCCCAGCGAGTTTCCCCAGCGATTCCGGTAGCTATCCAGCACCACCGTCGCAAACTGCTCATTCGCCCAGTAAGCCGCCGTCTCCAGATACAGCTTCTTCGAAAACTTCCAGTTTGGCGACCACGCGCGCCAGATCTGCTCGCATAGCTCCTTCGCATTCGTCCGCAAGGCTTTTTCGCCCTGCGCCGTCTGGAAGTACCACTGGTACCAGTAGCTCTGCGCCTGCTTCGGCGGCAAATCCTTCCCGTCAAACATCACGTACGGACTCGCGAGCGCCAGGTGGCCGATCACCCTCTCCGGCGCGAGCACACTCACATCAAACCCGGCCCGCGCGCCCCAGTCATGCCCTATGATCGCGAACCGCTTCAGGCCCAGGGCATCGGCGAACGTGAGCACATCATGCGCCAGCGCGGCCTCCTGCCCGGAGAGCAGGTTCTCCTGCCGCACAGTCGTCTCGCCATAGCCGCGCATCGACAGCACCAGCAACCGCAGCTTGCGCCGCTCTGGCCGCAGGCGATCCACAACCTCATCCCACGAGTTCGGCGCATACGGAAATCCATGCAGCAACAGCACAGGAACCCCATCCTTCGGCCCATACTCCCAATACTGAAACGACACACCCGATGTCTGCACTGTCTGCGATCTCTTCATTTCGTCTCCACCTCTTGGCTTCGCTCTTCTGGTTGCCATCCCCGAAAGGGATCTGGTGTTCTCTGAACGTTGCTTCTCTGGTTGTCATCACGCTGCTTCTTTGGTTTGTCATCCCGCAGGGATCTGCTTTTCGCTTTTGCTCTTCTAAGTTGTCATTCCCCGAACGGGGAACCTGCTTCAGCGATTTGCCACAACTTCAAATCCCCAGCACCGCCGCCGCATGCCCGCCCCGCAACGCTGCTTCTTCCTCCGCACTCAACCCCAAAGATCGCAAAAACTCCACACCCTTTGAGTTCGGACTGAACGGGTAGTCCACCGAGTACATCATCCGCTCAAACCCCATCACAGCCCGTGCACACTCAAACGGCGGCCGCGTGAAGTACCCGCTCGTCGTCACATAGAACTGCTCCTTCAGCGTGTCCGCCACACTCCGCTGCAGCTTCGCCGGCCCGGACAGAATCCCGCTCGACCGCGCCAATGCGTACGGCACACCTTCCCCCATATGGCCCACGATCACCCGCAGCTTCGGAAGCCGATCCATCACGCCCGACACAATCAACCGCAGCATGTGCAGCCCATTCTCCGCATGCCATCCCCACCCCGCAATCGACAACAGGTGCCCGACCTCACCCGGCAAACCCGCGTAATACACATCGCTGATCGCCTGCGGCGGCGGCGCGGGATGCAGATACAGCGGCACGCCCAGCGCGGCAATGGCTTCCAGCACGGGAAAGAACTCCGGCGCATCCAGAAACTTGCCGTCGGTCGTGCCGTCCAGCATGACGCCCACAAAGCCCAGCTCGCGCACACACCGCTCGATCTCCTTCACAGCCTCAAGTGGCTCCTTCAACCCTGGCAGAGCGAAGCCCTTGAACCGATCCGGATGCGCTTTCATCGCAGACGCCAGCTCATCATGGACGCCTCGAATGACAGCCGTCTGTTCCGCGGGCGCGAGCTTGTTGATGCCCAGCGCCGCCAGCGACAGCACCTGTACATCGATCTCCGCTTCATCCATTGAGGCCAGACGCCCCGCGCCAAGGTCCAGCAACTTGTCTTTCATCGCCTGCAACCCGGACGGCGTTCCAGCCCCATAGGCATCGGTGGCCTTCACGAAATCCCGAGTAACAAAGTGCTCTTCCAACGTAATCGTCCGCATCATTCCTCCAACTCGCGTACCGCTCTCAGCCCTGAGATGCCCTCACGCCCCAAACCACCAACTCTCACCTGCAACTCTGCAAATGGGTACGATGGCTTTATGGACGATCTGGCATCACTTGCCATCAGCGAACCAGTGCAAAGACCCGTGCAGCGGCTGCTTCAGCCCTTTGCCCGCTTCGCCCAGCTTGAAAGTTCAAGCAGCCTCGTCCTGCTCGCAGCCACGCTCGCTGCTCTGACCGTCGCGAACTCACAGCTGAATGGCACCTACGAGCACATCCTCAACTTCCATTTCGGTCTCAACGCCGGGAGCACCGGCTTCAGCTGGCCCCTCACCGATTGGGTCAATGATGTCCTCATGGCCATCTTCTTTCTCGTCGTTGGCCTTGAGGTCAAGCGCGAACTCCTCGTCGGCGAGCTCGCCACCTTCCGCCGCGCCATCCTCCCCGTAGTCGCCGCGGCCGGGGGCATGCTCGTTCCCGCGCTGGTCTATCTCGCCTTCAACCATGGCACGCCAGCCGAGCGCGGCTGGGGCGTCCCCATCGCGACCGACATCGCCTTTTCACTCGCCATCCTCACCGCCCTCGGCAAACGCGTGCCCTTCGCCCTGCGCATCTTCCTCGCCTCACTCGCCATCGCGGACGACGTTGGCGGCGTGCTGGTCATCGCCGTCGCCTACACCCGCACCCTGCACTGGGGATGGCTTGCTGCCACTGCTGGTCTATTCCTCCTGGGCCTGCTGCTGAACCGGCTCGGTATCATTCGACTGCCCGTCTATCTCGGCCTTGGTGCGATGCTTTGGTTCACCCTGCACGCCTCGGGGGTACATCCCACGCTGTCCGGCATCGCACTTGCCCTGCTCGTGCCGTCGCGCACCTTTCTTCCCGCGGAGCACTTTGTCGAGCGCGCGCATCATCGACTCGAAGACTTCCGTGCGGCCTTCGCCGCTGGCGGCAGTGCTACCGAGGCCGGCAAACATCTGATCCGCCTGCGCGCCGGTCTCCACCTTGTCGAATCACCCCTCGACCGCATGGAAACTGCCTTTCACCCCTGGGTCAGCTACGGCATCATGCCCCTCTTTGCGCTGACCAACGCGGGCATCTCGCTGCGCGGCTTCCACCCTTCGTCGATGCTGGAGCCTACCTTCGCCGGGGTCGCTCTGGGCCTGCTGCTGGGCAAACCCCTCGGCATCACGCTGTTCTCCTGGCTCGCAGTACGCTCCGGCATCGCACAGCTGCCGCACGGCGTCACCTGGCGCCACGTGCACGCGGCAAGCTGGGTCGCCGGCATCGGCTTCACAGTGGCCATCTTCGTCGCGGGCCTGGCCTTCGGAGCAGGCGATGCCTACACCCGGACGCGCATCGCCATCCTGCTCGCCTCAATGCTTGCAGCCTTGGCCGGAGCCCTCCTGTTGCGCTTCACCTGCCCACCTCCACTCAAAACTGGAGCCCTCACAACTCGCAACTGAACGGACACGCTTTCTTACGTCCCCAGAGACCAACGCACAGCCCAGGCTCCCAGCTCCCCCGCCCCAACAACCTGCCCCTCCACCCAGATCTCCGCACCAGTCACCGCGTCAAATCCACCTCGCGGCTCATGCCACAGATTCGCGTCCAGCCGAAGATGCTTGTTCCCGGCCAGCTTCCACTCGATGGCCAACCCTCCAGGCCCCAGCACGCGGTATCTTCCACACCGCGCGGAAAGGTGTTGCAGTAGCGGCGCAACCCGCTCTCGCCGGACGCGCAGCAGCTCGCGATACAGTGTCATCCACGCCGCATGCTCCGGCTGCTCGAGCTCCTCCCACTTCAGCTGTGCCGAGCGAAACGTCGACTCCGCCTGGCAGTTCGGCGCATTCTTCAAATCCTCCGGCGACACCCCGGGCAGCTTTGAGATCTCCTCGCAGCGACCCTTCTGCACCGCCTCACTCAAATCGCCATGGAAGTCACAGAAGTACGGAAACGGCGACGTCGCACCCCATTCCTCACCCATGAACAACATCGGAGTCTGCGGCAACAGGAGCGCAACGGCCACCAACGCCCGCACCGTCTCCGCCGGCAAGAGGCTCGTCACACGCTCACCAAAGATGCGATTGCCCACCAGGTCATGACTCTGCAGAAACGACACAAAGGCATTGGGCGGCACATGGCATCCGGCCTCGAATTCTTCCTTGTTCTCCTGCGCTGCAATCACAAAGCCTTCACTCAGCGCCTTGCCCAGACGATCGGTCTCACCCTTGTCATCAGCGAGGCGATCCTGCATTGTGCCCATGAAGCCGGCGCCCAGCAGATGATCGATGTCGTGATTCCACTGGGCCGTGTAGCAGTCGCAAGTGCCACAGTCGGCACGCGTCAGCATCTTTGCAATGTTGTTCTCGTTTTCCAGGATCAGGTGCACATGACGATCCCCGGCAAAGGCATGCACACGCTCGCATAGCTCCTGCAGGATGTGTCGCGGTCCATTGTCGATCATCGCGTGCGTTGCATCCAGCCGCAGCCCGTCCATGTTGTACTCATCCAGCCAGTACAACGCGTTCTCGATGACCAGTTCGCGCACCTCACGGCTGTGCTCTCCATCGAAGTTCAGCGACGGTCCCCACGCTGTCTTGTGATCCTTCGAAAAGATGTCCGGAAAGTACCGCGGCAGGTAGTTCCCTTCTGGCCCAAAGTGGTTGTAAACCACATCCAGAATCACCATAATCCCGCGCGCGTGGGCTGCATCCACGAAAGCCTTCAAGTCCTCCGGCCGTCCATAAGCCGAGTCCGGCGCATACAGCAGGACCGAGTCGTACCCCCAGTTCCGCAGACCCGCAAAGTCCCCCATCGTCATCAGCTCAATCGCCGTTACGCCAAGCGCGGCCAGGTGATCCAGCCGATCGGTAGCCGCCTGCAGCGTCCCCTGTGAGGTAAACGCACCTACGTGCATTTCATAAAGCACCGCCTCCGCCCACGGCCGCCCCGTCCACGCAGTCTCGCGCCAGCAGTAAGCGCACGGATCGATCACCTCACTCGGCCCCGCCACATCTCGCGGCTGAAACCGCGACACTGGATCCGGCACCTCCGTGCCATCCTCCAGCACGTACCGGTACAGCGTTCCCGCTGCGGCGTCAGCCACATGCAACGCATGCCACCCATGCCCATCTGCCAGCATGGGCAGCCGTTCGCGCCCTTCGATGGCTACCTGCACCGCCTTGACTGCCGGCGCAAAGAACCGAAAAAAAACACCGCCCTTTGGATGGATCTCGGCTCCAAAGGGCAGTGCATGATGATGTTGAACGATCGCTTGCTGATCCGTCACTTACGCGTCCTTGAGGGTCCAATGCACGGTCCACGGGCCATACGTAGCGCCCTGGTTTACTGTGTTCCGGATCTCCGGCCCCTGGTGCCATAAGACGCGTCCTTCGCTCGCAGGGAAGCGGTCCTTCGCACGATCGCACAAATTCGCGTACAGGCGCAGTTCGCGTCCATCGTTCGTGGCCCAGCGCACCTGCAACGCACCCGGACCCAGAATGTCGAAGCTGCCAGCGTTGCCCACGAACGAGTTCAGCAGCGGCGCAATCTCCTTCTGCCGTATCGCAATCAGCTGGCAGTGCCGGTTCAAACACTCCGCATGCACCCCGGTGTGCACTTCATCCCACTTCAATTTCGCGGACTCAAAGGTACTCACCGCCAGCGGATCCGGGATCTGATCCCGCTTCGCTGGATCCTGAAACTCGGGAAAGTTCTTGAACTCATCCTTCCGCCCTGCACGTACCTTGTCCGCCAGCTCTCCATGAAAGTCGCAGAAGTAGGGAAAAGGGGTCGATGCGTTCCACTCCTCGCCCATAAAGATCAGCGGAACCTGAGGCAGCAGGAGATAGGTGGCCACCAGTGCCTTCATTGCATCCTGGTCCGAGATCTCCGCAATCCGCTCACCGAAAGCCCGGTTTCCAATCTGATCATGGTTCTGAATAAAGGACACAAAGGCCGTCGGGGGTAGGTGCGCGCAGGATTCGCCGCGACTCTCCCCCGTGCACACGCTGGCCTGTCCCTGGAACGCAAAGCCCTCCGCCAGCGCACGCCCCAACAGCTCCGTGTCACCGGTAAAGTCCTTGTAATAGCCCGCGCTCTCGTGCGTCGCCGCGGTGTGCAGCACATGATGCACGTCATCGTTCCACTGTGCCGTAAAGTGCTCGGGGTGCCCCGCCTCGTTGCGCGTCAGCCGGAATGCTTCGTTCTTCTCATTTTCCAGCACCAGGTGAATCGCATACGGCGTATCCAGGGCCCGCACGCGTTCCGAAAGCTCCGTCAGGATGTGCTTCGGACCATCGTCCATGATCGCGTGCACCGCATCCAGCCGCAGCCCATCCAGATGGAACTCTTCAATCCAGTACAGGGCGTTGTGGATCACCAGTTCGCGGACAATCTCGCTCTGCTCGCCGTCGTAGTTCACCGCGGCACCCCAATTGGTCTTATGCCGCTCGGTCAACAGATTCGGAAAGTACTTCGGCAGGTAATTGCCTTCCGGTCCAAAGTGGTTGTAAACCACGTCCAGCATCACCGCGATACCCCGCGCATGTGCCGCTTCCACCAGCGCTTTCAGATCCTCAGGCCGGCCATACGAGGCGTCCGGGGCAAACCACAGCACCCCGTCGTAGCCCCATCCACGCTCGCCCGAAAAATCACCTACCGGCATGATCTCCATAACCGTCACACCGAGATCCTTCAGGTGATCCAGCTTGCCGATCGCTGCGCGAAATGTACCTTCCGGTGTAAACGTCCCAATGTGCAGCTCATAGATCACTGCCTCCGCCCAGCGGCGGCCCATCCACGTGCCATCTGCCCACGTGTAGCTGCCCGGCGCGATCACCTCGCTTGGCCCATTCACATCCTCAGGCTGGAAACGCGATACAGGATCCGCAACCTGGGTGCCATCGGGCAGAACGAAGCGGTAACGCGTTCCTGCCTGCGCCTGGTCGGTCAGGCATTCATGCCACCCCTTACCCAGGGGCTCCATCTCGATCTGCCTCTCGCGCCCTCCAAGTGCAAGGGCGACGTGCTCCGCCGCTGGCGCAAACAGCCGAAACCGTACCTGCCCATCTGGCTGGGGCTCCGCTCCGAAGGGCATGCGGTGGATGCGTGTCATGGAGTCGGCAGCTACGTCGCTCGGCGCTGCAAACAGGATCAAACTCTCGGATGAAGGGGGTGCTATCGCAATGGTGGACATACGCAACTCCGGAGACCTCTGGGAGCGGGTCTCTGCTAGTTCAGGTTCGCGTTTGGTTTTAGACGATCGTTCTTTCGCCCTGTGTGTGTCTTCGTGTGATGCACTTCCTTCCTGGCAAGCTGCCGCGGCCTCACACCGGCTTTCCACCAGACCAACAGAAGCCCGCTTCTTCCCCTTACCCTTTTCATGCTTCTCTTTCTCACTTCCTGCATCCTAGGCGTGTGGCGGGAAGCTCACCTTCCGCGCCCGAGGAGAGATGGCATGGCCACCAAACAAGACCTTCCGGCAACCGACAGCGCATCCGTCCTGCATGAACTCGTAGGCGACGACGCCACCGCGGGCTTCGAGAACGACCCCAAGTTCAACGACAGCAACCCCACCGAAACCGCCTCCAGCGAGAACCTCCAAACCCGCACCGATCGTCGCGATGTCCAGGCGCAGCCCGACCTCGCTCTCCGCACAGCCGCCGCCGATGAGGATGACGACGACGATGATGAAGACGAGGAAGATCTAGAAGACGACGACGATGAGGATGACGACCTCGAAGACGACGACGAGGCTGACGACGACGAAGAAGAGGACGACGACGACGAAGAGTACGAAGACGACGATGATGATGAAGATGAGGACGACGAAGACGCCGAGGATGAGGATGACAAGTAGTTCCGTCACGGGCGAGGGGTATCCCTCGCCCTTCCTTGTATTCCTGGACACCTCTCCTCGGCCCGATCCCGCGTCCCCGCCTACTGAAAGTCCGGAAGACCAGGACACCGGTGATCTCTCGCAGGGGGTCGACGAAGACGCCCTGGAAGCCGACGATCTGGATACGGACACCGTTACCGGCGCGGATTAGTTCCCGGCAAGGTCGCAGCAAAGCAGCATCCCTGCTCCGGGGCGCATCACACAAAGCACTGTGAGCCTCGAACAATCAAAAGATACCAACGCTCTCCTTAAAGGCCTTCTTGCCGGCGCCATCGGCGGCCTCGTCGCTACCGCCGCAAAAACCATGGCGGAAAAGGTCTATCCTCCCCGCACCCATGGCGAGCCTGAGCCCCCTGATGTGATGGCTGAAAAAGCAGCCGGCCATCCTCTTGACGAGGACACCAAGGCTGTCGCCAGTGAGACCATCCATTGGGTCTTCGGCGCAGCGGCGGGCGCTCTGTACGGTGTACTCGCGGAACTCTATCCCGCAGTGACGGCAAAAAGTGGTGCCACCTTCGGCCTCACCTTGATGAGCCTTACTCATCAGGGAGCTTTGCCCGCCTTCGGTCTCAGTGAGCCACCCGAGGAGCAGTCGTTGCGCGAGCGCACCAGCGAGGGTGCCACGCACATCCTCTATGGTGTCGTCACGGAAAAAGTTCGTGGCCTCGTTCGCGAAATGCTTGGCTAGGCGGCGTCTTTCGCAACCCGTAAGTGCCACTTTTGAGTGTCGTTAACGCTGCGCACACAAACATTCACACGGACGCATACCTGAACGACCGTCGTTACTATCGGGCGTCGGGTAACGTGCATCCCTCAAGCTACACTCCTTTGGGTACGTGGATGGGATCAACGCTGAATGCCTCTTTCTGCCGCACGCAATAACGCCTCGAAACATGTCGTCATCGTCGGAGCGGGCCCCGGTGGGCTCGCCTCCGCTATGCTCCTGGCCCGTTCCGGGGTGCGCGTTACCGTTGTCGAGAAACACGGCCGTGTTGGTGGCCGCACCGCCACCCTCGCGCAGGATGGCTACAAATTCGACGTAGGCCCGACCTTCTTCCTTTATCCCCGGGTATTGAAGGAGATCTTCGCCGACGCTGGCTACGACCTCGACCGCGAGGTGCCGATGCGACGGCTGGATCCCCAGTACAGCCTGGTCTTCGGCTCCGGTGGCCGCATCGATGCAACCCCGGATGTGGCGCGCATGGAAGCCGAGATCGCCCGTATCTCTCCCCATGATGCCGAAGCCTTCCGCGGCTTCCTGGAACGCAATCGGCTTAAGTTGGCCAGCTTTCTACCGTTCCTTGAAAGTCCGTTTGAGAGCTGGACCGATCTGCTCAAGCCGAGCATGCTCAAGCTCCTCCCGCTACTAAAGCCATGGCTCTCGCTCGATGGTGATCTTCGTACCCACTTCAAGGACGAGCGCATCCGCCTTGGCTTCAGCTTCCAGTCGAAATATCTGGGCATGAGCCCTTTTCGCTGCCCATCACTCTTCTCTATCCTCTCGTTCCTCGAGTATGAGCATGGTGTCTTTCATCCCATCGGTGGTTGTGGTGCCGTCACTGCGGCCATGTCGCGCATCGCCAAGGAGATGGGCGTTGAGGTGCTCCTTGACGAACCGGTAGAACAGCTGCTCGTGGAAGACGGCGAAGCACGTGGTGTCCGCACCTCCAAACGCACGTTGTACGCCGACTCCGTAGTCGTCAATGCTGACTTCGCAGACGCCATGCGCAAGCTGTTACCAGCACAGCATCGCCGCCGCTGGACCGACAAGCGCATCGCGTCGAAACGGTTCTCCTGCTCCACCTACATGATGTATCTCGGCATCGAGGGGCGCTTCGACGACGTCGCTCACCACACGATTTACCTTGCGAAGAACTATCAGCAGAACCTGCGCGACATCGAAGGCCTGCACCGTCTGTCCGAAGATCCAAGCTTCTATGTGCAGAATGCCTCGGTAACTGATTCCACGCTTGCCCCCAAGGACCACTCCACCCTCTACGTCCTGCTTCCTGTTACGCATGAAGTGGACACGATCAACTGGGACAAAGAGCGGGATCGCTTTCGCTCCCTTGCGTTGAAGCAGATCGAAAAGATCGGTCTGCACGACGTGGAATCCCGCATCCGCACCGAGCGTATCGTGACCCCCGCCTGCTGGCGCCAGGACTTTGATCTGCACAAGGGTGCGACCTTCTCCATGGCGCACTCCCTCACGCAGATGCTCCACCTTCGCCCGCACAACCGCTTTGAAGATGTTCGTGGCATGTATCTTGTCGGCGGCGGCACGCACCCCGGGTCAGGCCTCCCGGTCATCTTCCAATCAGCCCGCATTTCCTCCCGCCTCCTTCTCGAAGATCTTGGCATCGAGCCACAGTGGCAGGCAGAGCACAACAACACCTTCCGCGAAGATCTCATGCAAGTCGCCTCATGAGCCCAGTCACCTCCATTCCGGAGCCGTCTTCACAAGAACTCGAAATCCATGCGTTCTCTCGACCAGAAAGCAACGCCTCCTTGGTTCGATCAGAACCGGTTACCATCCCGTCGTTCCGACCAGATATCAGCCTCAACATG
>CAXTVC010000002.1:0-4771 GCA_964247615.1 uncultured Acidobacteriaceae bacterium | reverse complement strand
GGCAGACCCGCGTCTTCGCCCGCCACCTCAGCCTCACCGAGAGGCTGCGAGGCCTCGCTCTGCGCGGCCGCCCACACTGCCGCATCCGAGCCCGTTGTCTCCGAAGCACAACGTCGCTGGGCCGCTCGCCCGATCGCCGATCGGCTGCAGGTGGTCCGCCAAGCCCGCCACTGGATGGCGGCACACCCTGAAGCCTTCGTCCATGCCATCTCCCCGCAGCTTCAGCGCACAGGGGCGGATACCCTGGTCACCGAACTGCTTCCGCTGCTGGAAGCCATGCGTTTTCTGGAGAAGAACGCTGCAAAGCTCCTCGACGCCAGAAAGCTGGGCACCACCGGGCGCCCACTCTGGCTTGCCGGAGTCCAGGCTGAGATCCATCGCGACCCGCTGGGCCACATCCTCATCATTGGTCCTGCCAACTTCCCGCTCTTCCTCCCCGGGGTTCAGGCGATTCAGGCGCTGGTAGCCGGGAATGCGGTCACTTGGAAACCTGGCGCTGGTGGCCAGCAGGTCGCCGCTGCGTTCGCTCACGCGCTGCGGGAAGCGGGCCTTCCTCGCGGCATCCTCGGCATCACGGATGATTCCGTTGAGGCTGCTGGGACCGCCCTGGCGCAGCATCCCGACAAGGTCGTCTTCACCGGCTCCTTCAACACTGGCTGCAACATCCTCTCCACCTTGGCCGCGACCGCGACACCCGCCACGATGGAACTCTCCGGCGCTGATGCCGTCATAGTGCTCCCCTCCGGGGACCTCCACCTCACGGTGAAGGCGATAGCCTTTGGCCTCCGCCTGAATGGCGCCGAGGTCTGCATGTCGCCCCGTCGCCTCATCGCAACCCGCGAAACACTTACCGCCCTCCGCCCCTTACTTTCGGCGGCACTCTCCAGTCTTCCCGCAGTTCGCCTTGCACCCCGTACCAGCGAACTTCTAAGGCAGCTATTGGGGGACGCGCTGGCCTCGGGGGCAAGGCTTTTGCCGCTCGGGGATGATGACAGCACCGTGCGGAGCCCCGACCCACAACCGACAACCTCAACCAATCAAGCGGCTACCCGGCCCCTGCTTCTGGACAGGGCCACGCCAAAGATGGCGATCACCCGTACCGACCTCTTCGCACCTGTACTCTCGCTCATTGAAGCGCCCTCGGTTCTGCACATCGCTGACCTCGTGAACGACAACCCCTATGCCCTGACTGCCGCGATCTTTGGGGAGTCAGGCGCGGCCGGGACACTTGCCCTGCAGCTCCGTGTGGGCACCGTCCTCATCAACGACCTGATTGCCCCGACAGCCGATCCGCGTGTCCCCTTCGGCGGCCGTGGCCGCTCCGGTTTTGGCGTCACTCGTGGTGCGGAAGGTCTGCTCGAGATGACCGCTGCCAAAACCATCCTGCGCCGTCGCGGGGGCAGCACCCGACACTACGACCCACTCGGTCCCGGGGATCTCCCCCTGTTCACCGGCCTCCTTGGTGCCTTGCACGGCAGCTCCCTGGGCGAACGATTTCGTGCTGTACGGCAGGTAATTGCTGCAGGCCGGCTCCGCAAGAACTAAAACGGCTCAAAACCGTGTTTCAAACACGCTTCATGGCGTTAAAAGGACAAGAAATGCGCGTAGGAATCATTGGCTCCGGCCTGGCAGGACTCTCGGCCGCCTGTACCCTGGCCGCCCGGGGACATAAAGTTACGGTATTCGAAAAAAATAGCTGGATCGGGGGCAAAGCCGCCCAGCTCAACGAGAGCGGCTTCCGCTTTGACATGGGCCCGACCATCCTCATTCAGCCGTCCATGCTGCGCAAGATCTTTGCTGAAGCCGGTCGCAACCTCGACGACTATCTCACGATGGTGCGCCTCGATCCGCAGTGGCGCTGCTTCTTCGACAACGGCCAGGTTATCGACCTGCTCGACGACGAAGACAAGATGGCCGCCACGCTTGAAGCTCGCTGGCCCACCATGGGCGACGGCTACAAGCGCCTGATGGCCCTGTCAGAAGACCTGCATGAGATCTCGGACAAATTCTTCTTCTGGAAGTCTGTCGGCGGCATGATGGACACCTTCGAGGTCAAGGGCGCGTTTGATCCGAAGGTCCTTCGCGATGTCATGCGTATGCGGCTCGGCAAGACCGTTGCGGGCACAATTCGTGAGTTTATCCCCGAACCCGAGACTGCCCAGATGCTCGACCATATGGTCCAGTATGTCGGCTCCTCGCCGGATGCCTCCCCCGCAATCCTCACTGCCATTGGCCACATGCAAATGCAGGAAGGCATCTGGTACCCCATGGGCGGCACCCGTGCCGTGCCCGAGGCGCTTGGCAAACTGGCGGCGGAACTGGGCGTCGAGTTTCACACCGATACCGATGTGAAGCAGATCACCACCAGCGGACAGAATGGGCACAGCCGCGCTACCGGCATTGAAACCATCACCGGCCAGCGCTACAGCTTCGACGCGGTCGTTTCCAACGAGGACGCCGTGCGCACACACCGCGAACTGCTGAAGGGAACGACCGCCGCCAAACATTTTGAGCACTCCCGAAAATATGAGCCCGCCTGCTCCGGTGTGGTGCTCTATCTCGGCCTGAAGCAGCGTTACGATCACCTCTCCCACCACGATTTCGTGTTCTCGCGCGATCCGCACGAGGAATTCCATGCCATCTACGACAAAGGCATCCCCGCTCCCGATCCAACATGCTACCTGGCGGCAACTGCCCGTACCGATCCCAGCAGCGCTCCCGAGGGGGGCGAAGCCCTTTATGTTCTTGTACATACACCCTATATCCGCCCCGGCCAGAACTGGACAGAGATGTTCCCCGGCTACCGGCAGGTCATCCTCGATAAGCTGAAGCGCACTGCCGGCCTCACCGATATCGAAGACCGCATCGTGTTCGAACACGCCCTTACCCCGCAGGATATCCACGATCGCTACCGCGTTTTGAACGGAGCAATCTACGGCATCAGCTCCCATGGGCGTTTTCAGGGCGCTTTCAAGCCTGCAAACCGTTCAAAGGAGCTGGCCGGCCTTTATCTTGCCGGGGGTGCCGCTCACCCCGGTCCGGGCATGCCGATGGTCATGATGTCTGGCTGGATTGCGGCCGATTCACTCGACAAAGACGCGCAGAGCTCCAAGCTGCAGAGCGCCGTGGCTTAAGCTTCGCCTCTCATCCCAGGGGCGGGTGGCCTGCTGTAAATGGCAGCCTCCCGCCGTAAATGCTTTGCTGATGCCACGGCCTAACAGGTGTTGGGCATCAAAGGGACCATGCCGCTCGCGAGTGATGTTCCCTCAATCTCGAGCTTTACCCTGCGTTTCTTTCAGAGAATCGTGCGCAGGTACTTCCGCCGGCACTTCCGCGCGGTCCTGGCTCTGCATGCCGACCGCCTGCGAGAGTTGAAGGGGCCACTGATCATCTTCGGAAACCACAGCTCCTGGTGGGATCCCCTGCTTATCGTTCTAATGGGCGATTTGCTGCTGCCGCACCGCAACCATTTTGCACCCATGGATGCCCAGGCGCTGAGCAAATATCCGATCCTGCGGAAACTGGGCATCTTTCCCATTGAAATGGGCTCACCCCGCGGTGCTGCCAGGTTCCTGAAGACCGCGGAGGCTGTGTTGCGGGACAACGGTGTCCTTTGGCTCACACCCCAGGGACGTTTCGCCGATGACCGGGAGTTCCCCCTGGCGTTCAAGCCGGGCCTGGCCGTGCTGGCGCAGCGTATGCCCGAGATCCCGCTGATGCCCCTGGGTATCGAATACACCTTCTGGGACGAGCGGCTGCCAGAGACGCTGCTGCATTTTGGTGCGCCTATGCACGTGTCGGCCGATGCTCCGGTTGCCGAGGCGACGCACGCGCTGGAGATGGCGCTCTCCGGGACGATGTACACGTTGCAACAGGCAGCCATGAGCCGCGATCCCACCTTTTTTGAGACTCTATTCACAGGCGGGCGCGGAACAGGCGGTGCTTACGGCTTGATCCGCCGGACGCGCGCGCTGCTGCAGGGACGGCGCGAGGAACAGGACCACACGCAGAGGAGCGACAGCTAGCCCGAGGGCGCTTATGGACATGAGACGCCAATGCTGACGAGCTTACTTCTCGGCGCTTCCGCCTACTGTGCGGTGTTACCGGCAGCGCTCTTCTGTGCGAACCTCCGGCGATTCTGTCCTCCCCCCACGACGCCCAGTGAGGACCCATCGATCTCTGTGCTCATCCCTGCGCGCAATGAGGAAGCCAATATTGCGGCAGCCCTGTCCGGCGTTTTAGCAAGCAGGTTGGTGTCCCTCCAGGTGCTTGTGCTGGATGATGACTCTTCGGATCGCACCGCAGAGATTGTGCGCGAGTACGCAGAGCGTGACGGGCGGGTGCAGCTGATCGCAGGGCGCGCGCTACCGCCAGGTTGGAACGGCAAGCAACATGCCTGCTGGACGATGGCAAAGCTATCCACCAGTCCACTGCTTGTGTTTCTGGATGCCGATGTACGGATTGAACCGGACCTGCTTAGCCGCATGGCAGCCTTTCAGGCGAAGAGCCACGCTGCGCTGGTCACAGGGTTCCCGCGTCTGATTACGATTACGTTTCTTGAGAAGCTTCTGCTACCGCTGATCCACTTTGCTCTGCTGGCCTACCTGCCGATGGGATGGATGCGCAAGCTACGTGGGGGCACGCGAGCAGCGTTCGCAGCCGGTTGCGGCCAGTTCATGATGGCTGAGCGTGGAGCATACTTTGCCTGTGGCGGACATAGCGGCATTCGCGAGACGATGCACGATGGTCTGCTGTTGCCGAAGCTGTTTCG
>CAXTVC010000001.1:98919-131169 GCA_964247615.1 uncultured Acidobacteriaceae bacterium | reverse complement strand
TGGATCTGTGGTGTACTGTTGCGATACAAGCCACAGTACACATGGCCTGGGTTGCTGCTGGTGCTGCTCGGGGTACCGGTGTATCTATTGCGTGCGCGTCGGCAGGTGCCGGCTGCAGCCCTTGAGTTGTAGGAGGACAGGACGTCGGATGGCGAATCTTTTTGCGAAAAAGTCCATGAACGCGCTGATGGCTGAGGCTCAGTCAGAGGGGTCTCACTCGCTGAAACGGACGCTGGGCCCCTTTCAGCTGACGGCGCTCGGGATCGGTGCCGTTATCGGCGCAGGTATTTTTGTAATCTCGGGTATCGGCGCCCAGAAGGCAGGCCCGGCGTTAATGCTGGCCTTCGTTTTGTCGGGGCTGGGGTGTGCGTTCGCGGGGCTCTGCTATGCGGAGTTCGCCGCTATGATCCCTCTCGCAGGGTCGGCGTACACCTACGCTTACGCGACGCTTGGCGAACTGTTTGCCTGGATCATCGGCTGGGATCTGACGCTGGAATACGCGATGGGCGCGAGCACGGTCAGCTCTGGGTGGTCCAACAACTTCATCGAGTTCCTCCAGATCTTCAATATCCATTTTCCCCTATGGCTGGCCTACGATCACTGGACCGCCGTGCGGCACTGCATCGATGAAGTTGCGCGCACTACGGTGCTGTCCGCCCAGCCTAATCTGACGCCGGGATCAAAGGCCTTTTCCGAGGCCGTGTTGGCGTTGACTGCGAGCCCGTCCGAGGCGTTGCAGGTGCGTGCACATGCATTGCTGAATGCGCCTCACTTCTTCGGCATGGAGTTCGGGTTCAATCTGCCGGCTCTGTTGATTGCGCTCATTATCACCACGGTTCTCGTGGTGGGTATCCAAGAGTCAGCGCGCTTTAACGCTGGAATTGTCATCATCAAGCTGACTGTCGTCCTCTTCATTATTGCCCTGGGAACGCACTACGTGGACCGGGCAAACTGGGGCAATAGCTGGCACACCTATTCGCCCTTTGGGCTCGGTGGCATTGGGCTTGCGGCGGGGTTGGTGTTCTTTTCGTACATCGGCTTTGACGCGGTGTCGACAACGGCTCAGGAGGCAAAAAACCCCAAGCGGGATCTGCCCATCGGCATCATTGCCTCGTTGGTGATCTGCACCGTGCTGTACATCGCCGTCGCCGCGGTGCTCACCGGGATGGTCTATTGGCCGCAGATCAACATCGAGGCTCCGTTGGCGCACGCCTTTCTGGACCACAATCTTGGCTGGGCTTCAGACATCATTGTGCTGGGGGCGCTTGCTGGACTGACGAGTGTGATGCTGGTGATGCTTCTGGGGCAATCACGCATTCTGTATGCCATGGCGAACGACGGGCTGCTGCCTGGCAAATTTTTCGGAGAGATTCATCCTAAGTTCCGCACGCCCTGGAAGGGCACAATCCTGGCGGGATGCCTGGCGGCGGTCGTGGGCTCCGTAACGCCCATCGACCTGATCTCCAAGATGGTTAATATTGGGACTCTACTCGCCTTCGTGATCGTATGCACCTCCGTGATCGTGCTGCGTCGGGTCGACCCCGATCGTGAACGTCCCTTCAGAACACCCTGGGTTCCTCTTGTGCCGATTCTGGGCATCATCATCTGCGGCTATATGATGTTTGAGCTTGGTATTGCGAACTGGATCCGACTCATTGCCTGGTTGTTGATTGGGTTGGTTGTGTATTTCAGCTACGGGCAGAAGAATAGCCGGGTACAGCGTGGCCTAAGGCCTGCTGACCTGGAAGCAGCCCAACGCGAGATCGTGTAGATTTCACGCGATGCACAGCAGGGAGGTCTGGCTTCGTCCAGGCCTCCCTTTCAGTTGTGCGTGGCGTTGGCTCGGGTGTGTGCAGCGCTAGCCTGCGTGGTGGTGGAGCTGGTCGATACAGTGACCGGGTTCACCGGTATGGGATCGTCCCGCAGCTTCACGAACAGGGTACCGGTCCCACCGGCAGGGTGCGGGACGGGCAGGCTGTTTCCTGTGAAGCCGTCAGGCACCGGATTGGCGTTTACAAAGGCTGGGTCGGCGGAAACTGCCTGGAGCAGAAACAGATTTGCTCCACTCAGACTGCACGGCTCCTTGGTGTCAGCGGGGCACTGCAGGTGGGCGAGTGTGGGCAGGCGGACGAGCGTCCCAAGGGACATCCAGTCGCTTTCACGCGCCGGGTCCTCAGCCGGAGGACTGATGCTGGTCGCAATTTCCGGGGCGGGCACCCCCGCACCTGAATTGCCATCAGCCTGTGGCGCGGGATTGACGTCCCCATCCGGCCGCTTGCTTCTTGCCGGCATCTGGGGAAAGACGGCACGAAGGCGGAGCGCTCCAAAGGCACTGGGACCAAACGAGCGGAGCGGATCCAGGCTCGCAACAATCGTGTGAGGATCCTGCAGGACGAGCCCGCCTGAGGGAGCTAGTGTAAGCACGGTCCGCAGCGTTCCATCAGACGTTTCAATCTCAATGCGGCCATTGCGCGGGAAGTCGTTGCGGCTCTTCAGCGTAAAGGTGAGGTGGGCGGAGAGGGGAAGATCGTCTGTGCCCGTAAGCAGGATCGAGGAACCGGGGAGTGATTCGAAATTTTTGCTGATGACCGAAACTGCGGGGCGCGGAGGCAAAACTGTCAGGGACAAGGGGAGACGTCGGCCGTCATTCAGGGTGACCTGGGCTGAGAGTTTGTCACCGGCGTGGGTCGGCGGCTGGGCTGCGTCTGGGGGGAGACTGAGCCGCATGGAGGCTGCATTCTCAGGAGGCCCCATATCCGCCGGATCGAGCATTGGCTGCGGCGCTGGTCGGAATACCAGATCGCCCAGGGTGATTTTCTGAATGCTGCCCAGGCTTGTCCCCGTTAACAGCATGGAGCGATCTCCGGCCGGCAGAGCTACCTTTTCAAGGTGTGGCGGATCGGCAAACGTCTGTGTGGCGACGGCATCGGGTTGCGGCTGACCGTACTGCTGAATCTCGAGATGCAGGTTACCCGGATTGATGCGGTGGCCGTCAGGCAGGTTCACCGCCAGGAGGTTCTTGTGGTCCGGGCGGCGTTCTTCGCGAAAGATAAGAGACGTCTCTTCCTGACTGCTGCCCGGGCCAACAGCCACAGTGTGCACGCACGCACTTCCCGTAGACTCGAGCAGGAGTTGAGCGGTTTTGCCGGCGATGATGTCGCCAGTGTTGCCGTCTTCGCGCAGAATGTGCCAGTTGCCACCAGGGAGCTGCTGAAGGGGAACTGTTGGACCGACAAAGGTGTCGAAGCCCCAGTGACCCTGAATGGTGCCTGTCAGTGTCACCGGCTCCACTTGTGATTTCAGCGCGGTTTTTCCTTCGGTGGACCGATTCTGCACTGGAGCTGGGGGGGTGTTTGCAGCGCCGGCGACCAGGGGCCGCTGTTCCCGGAGTGGCACGTGGTGCTCGGGGCCGTGCTGCAGCACAAGCCCGCCCTCAAAGGCATCTGGAACGAGAGGTATATCCGCCTGAGGCGCTCCCCCTGGCGGCACATTCAGGTGTAGCACCAGACCAGTTGCGAAGTCCGTAGAGAAGACCAGCGGAGCCCCTTCGATATTGAGCACCACCCTGGGCTTGAGCAGGCAGGCGACCTCATTGGCGTTCGCAGGGCGAAGTGGAGGCGTTTGCGCGTCCTGGATGCTGGGCAGCCCCACCACAAGCACTGACTTTGGGTTGTGAAAAGACGGCGGTGTATTCAAGCGAAGGTTCAGGGCATCCCCCTGCGGGAACGCAATCGCGGGGATGTACTGATACTGCGCCGTATGCAGGCTGCCCATCAGACGGACGAGGTCCACAATTGCGCCAACGTAGGCGGAGTACAACCCCGCCCCGGCAATGCTGGTGTAGCTGGTTGCCTGGATAAGGTCCGAAGTGGGTCCATTTGCCAGGGTGCTGGCGATGTTCTGTCCATGTCCGTCGTCCAGCAGGGTTTGCGTTCCGGTCTGTGTCAGGCAGGCAAACTGCAGATCGGGCGGCCGTTTGAAGCACTCCGCGTTGGGCTTCAGGGAAAGGGTGCGGGCCAGAAAATCAGACCGCCGCTGCAGTTCACCTGCGTCGGAGGGCGGTACGCGGCGGATATCAGCAACATAACGCTCGATGCGAGCCTGTTCAAAGCCGGCCTCATTCAGGTCCTGGGAGGCGCGAACGAAGACACCCGGGCGTCCACGGACGGCGGACTTCAACGTGGCAAAATCTCCACCCGTCTCCGGTGCCATGAAGAGGACGACCTGTTGAGCCTCTGCAGGAACGGTGATGAAGACTCCCTCATCGCGGACCTCTTTTTTCCAGGTCTCGACGCGAAAGAACCAGCTATCCGGGGGCGGATTGGTCGTGCCGCGCAGAAAAGCGCAGATCAGGAGGTACTTTACCGACTGGCTTGGGGGTAGATCGGGGTGGATCCAAAGCTTGTCCCCGGGCTGCAGGTTGGGGACCGAGGCGATCGGTAAGGTTTGCTGGGCACCGAGTGGACCACGGGTAACGCGCACATCGATCTTCGGCCCGACCAGGTCAAAGCGGGCGTCGGCGAACCCCGTCGCGTGGACGAATGTCAGCAGGAATAGAAGAAGACACAATCGACGCACGCGCACCCCCTGCCTGCAGTTTAGATGCGCGGCTCCTCCAGAGATGTGCAACGGAGGTGTGAGGCTTCTCTAATGCCGTGCGCGCCGGCTCGGACCGTCGCTCTCCACGGAGCCGTCCCGGATGGAGATCACACGATGAGCGAAGTCGGCGATATCCGGTTCGTGCGTGACCAGGACGATGGTGTTTCCGCGGGCATGCAGATCGTCAAAGAGCGCCATAATTTCCACGGAAGTCTTGGAGTCGAGGTTGCCCGTCGGTTCGTCCGCGAGGATGATGCTGGGATTATTGACTAGGGCGCGCGCAATGGCCACCCGCTGCCTCTGCCCACCGGAGAGTTCGTTGGGTTTGTGGTTCATCCGGGAGCCCAGGTTTACGCTCTCCAGCACGGACTTCGCGCGTTCGATGCGCTGTGCCGACGGCGTGCCGTTATAGATGAGTGGAAGTTCAACGTTGTGCAACGCCGTTGCTCTGGCGAGCAGATTAAAGGTCTGGAAGACGAAGCCGATCTCCTTGTTGCGGATGCGCGCGAGTTCGTCGTCATTCAGCTTGGAGACGTCGTGCTGGTTCAGCCAGTACTGCCCATAGGTCGGTGAATCGAGGCAGCCGATGAGGTTCATCAGCGTCGATTTGCCCGAGCCGGAAGGACCCATGATCGCAACATATTCGTTATGCCGGATGCGGATGTCGACCCCGCGCAGGGCGTGCACCTGCTGGTCGCCCATCTCGTACGTCTTCCATATGTTGTTAGAGACAATGACGTCCCCCGGATGCGGTCCGTCAGCGTTCTTGCCGATGCGCTCCGACGGGGAGATCTCGGGGGGGAAGGCGGTGCTGGTAGCCATTCGGTCTCCTTCGGCCAGCGCTCCGTATAAGGTGGCCCTGGCCGGGTCTCTTTGCCAAGCTTAGCTTGAACTGTCCGAAGATGGCGTCGCGGCAGCTGTGTCCAGCTTCACCGCCTCACCGCTCTTCAAAATTCGCAGCGTCTTGAACCTTCCCGTGGCAATCTCATCGCCATCATGGACGCCGCTCAGGACCTCCACATCGGTGGCGCCGGAGATGCCGGTCGCGATGGGCGTGAAGCGGGCGCGCAGGGTCTTCTTGTCGTGGATAAGCACATAGACCCCCTCTGTGGTCTGCTGCCGGGTGGCCGCGGCGACGGCGCCCTTGGGGGCGGAACCATGATCCTTGAAGAGCTGCGCTTCCGTAGCCGCGTCCCGCTCCACGAGCGCCTGAATCGGGACAGAAAGCACGTTCAACTTCTGCGCGGTTGTGATCTTTGCATTGACGGAAAGACCGGGACGGAGCTCCGGGAGTGACTGGTCCAGGGTGACGACCACCTTGAAGTCCTTCGCTTCCTCTGTGCCGGTAGTGGATTGCGAGGTGGCGACACCCGTGGTCCTGAGCAGGGCCTGATCGCCGACCTCGGTGACATGGCCCTTGTAGATGTGCCCTGGGAATGCGTCGACCGTGACATCTGCCGTCTGCCCGAGCTTCAGGTTCACGATGTCCGTTTCATCGACTTTGACCTCGGCGGTGATGACGCTCATGTCAGCCAGGGTCATGAGGGTTGATCCTTCGGCGTTCTGGATGCCGACCACAACGGTCTCTCCCTCACGCACCGGGACGTTTGTCACGAGGCCGTCAAAAGGAGCGCGACTGACGGTTTTGTCGAGCGAGTCGTAGTTCGACCGCTGGGTGGCGACCGCCTGATTTACATGTCCGCGCGCGGACAGGGTTTGTGCCTGGGACTGCGTAAAAGCAGCCTGCCGCTGTGCCAGGGTGGCCGCCGACATATCGTAGGCGGCCTTTTTCGCGTCGAAGTCCTGCCGGGCAATCAGCTTGCCGTCGAAGAGCTGCTGCGAGCGGCCGAAGTCGAGCTGCTTTTGCTCCAGGTCAGCCTTTGCCTGATCGACGTTGGCCGCAGCGGTCTTCTCCGCCGCCAGGTAGGAGTTCACGTCTGTCCGGCTGCTGGCGATGGTGGCCTGCTGTGCGGCGACCGTGGCCGTCGGCTGCACGTTCTCAATCGTGGCCAGCACCGTGCCGCGCTTCACCTGATCCCCCTCTTTGACAAAAAGATGGGTGATGCGCCCGAAGGACGTTGCCCCGACATTGACGTAGGTCTTGGGCTTGATCTGGCCGGTGCCGCTGACTGTTGCCGTGAGATCGCCGTGCGCGACCTTGGCCGTGGTGACAGGCGTCGCTTTGCCGCGGCTCTGGAAGATGGTGCCGATCACAACACCGACCAGAAGCAGCACACCGAGAACGATCAGGAGAGTTTTCTTTTTGCTCATGTGCGTAGCGGACGTATCTCTTTATAAGAGGGTAGGAATGGAACACGATACGCAGCGAGGCTGCGCCTGGTTCCAACCTTCAAGCAAGCAACAGGTCAAAATAGAATAGCAACCGGACGGGCTAAGACGCGGGAGAAAAGGTTGGGGGTTGTGCTTTGTCCCACGTATAATCGGCGTGTTCTTCGTCAGGAGTTCGGCCAGATGCACCTTCGTCCCTTGTTCGCTTTCTCACTCGCTGTGCTTTCGTTCGGTTTTGCCTGCCCCGGGCTCCGCGCCCAGGAGGTACAGGCGCCCGACAATGGCCCAGTTACCAAGGGATCCCCGGTGGAAGAACGTCCGGATCCGTTGAAGCGGCGTCTGAGCGATCACGAGGAAGTGCAGCGGCGTAAGGCCGTCCGGAACGAATTGAGCCCGGAAGACAAGAAGTGGCTAAACGAAGATGTGCGCTGGATCATCACCGACGAAGAAGGGCGCGCCTTCAAGAACCTGTCCAACGAGGAAGAGCGCCAGCAGTTTATCGAGATGTTCTGGCAACGGCGCAACCCGAATCCGGACAGCCCCGAAAACGAGTTCCGCGATGAGCACTACTCTCGCATCGCCTATGCGAACGAGCATTTCGCCGCCGGAAAACCTGGTTGGATGACCGATCGCGGGCACATCTATATCGCGTTCGGTAAGCCTGACAGCATCGACTCCCATCCCTCCGGCGGATCCTACGAGCGCCCGATGGAAGAGGGTGGCGGCAATACGTCGACCTTTCCGTTTGAGACCTGGCACTACCGTTATCTGGCGAGCGTTGGTGACAACATCGACATCGAGTTCGTCGATAGCTGCATGTGCGGCGACTACCATGCCACGATTGACCGCTCCGAAAAGGACGCTCTGAAGCATACGCCGGGCGCCGGACAGACCCTGTATGAGCAGATGGGTAAGGCCAAGCAGGCGGACCGCTTCAACGGCGGTCTGGAGCAGCTTGGTCCTGGACCGATGTCCGCGTCGCAGAACAGCAAACAGTTTGATCGCCTGGACACCTTCTCCAAGCTGATGGCGCCGCCTCCGGTGAAGTTCGCCGACCTGGACCAGTTCCTCTCTTCAGGAAAGGTTTTGAGTGGGCCGCCGCTACTGTTTGACGTTCGTACGGACTACGTCAAGCTAACCAACAATACTGTTCTTGTTCCCGTGACCCTTCAGGTGCACAACGGCGATGTCACTTATAAGACCAAGGACGGCGACTCTACTGGTGTCATCAACATTCTTGCCCGGGTCAGCAATATCAACCACCATGTGGTGCAGACGTTTGAGGACACAGTCAAGGTTGAGACACCGTCTGACCTCCTGGATCGCACGAAAAGCGCCAACTCGGTTTATTGGAAGGCCCTGGCACTGGCTCCCGGTCGCTACAAGGTGGAAATTGCCGTCAAGGACGTCAACAGCCCGGATCACGTCGGCACGTGGCGTCGCAGCGTGGATGTGCCAAAGTTCGATGATGACCATCTTGGACACTCATCTTTGATCCTTGCAGACCACATGGAGCGTGTCGCGTCCAAGGACGTAGGGACGGGTAACTTCGTGATTGGCAACACCAAGGTCGTGCCCCGCGTGCCTGCAACAATTACGGCCCCCATCGTATTTCATCGGGCGCAGAACCTGAGTTTCTGGATGCAGGTCTATAACCTGGGCATTGCCGAGAACAAGCGTAACGACGCAACCATCGAGTACCAGGTCCTGGACCAGGCGACCAACAAGCAGGTGTTGAACGCGCAGGAAAGTGCGGCAAAGCTGAACCCGAACGCCGACCAGTTAACGCTTGAGAAGACGATGCCGCTCGGCAGTCTTGAGCCTGGTCACTATCAGGTGGTAATCAAGGTGAATGACGGCGTGACCAAGCAGTCGTTGTTGGAGAGCGCACCGTTCATCGTGGAGCAGTAATTCAAGTTGCGGTAGTTTGAAACAAGGGTGTGTCGACAGGGACAGTACACGGTCGACAGCCTGGAAGCACACTGACAAGCACCACTTCGGAGAGCCTTGGCGCGCGAAAGAGGGTATCAAGCGCGGTGAAGTATGTAGTGCCAACCCTTGCGTTGTCCATGCTCTTGCTCTGTGGCGAGCCGGTGTATGCGCACGCCGCTGGCGACACCACGGTGACGGGAGTCATTCGCGACGCTCATGGCACGCCCCAACTCGGGGCACTGGTGGAACTGCTAGGCCCGGATGCAAGCATCGTCGCCCGGGCCTTCACCGACGACCATGGACGCTATTTGCTATCCGCCCTTGTTCCCGGGGACTACCGCCTGCGGGCCACGGCTGCTTTTCTGCTGCCTGTCACGCGAAGCAACCTCCGGCTCAAGGGTGGTGTGCGGCTTGCCGCCGACTTCACCATGACTGCGATCTTCGAGGCGGGCATATGGCTGCCAACGGAGAGGCGCACCTCCGCGGAACCCTCGGATGATTGGCGGTGGACCCTTCGCTCCGCAGCGAACCGGCCGGTGCTGCGGCTGGCGAATGATCCGTACGGCAAGTCTGATCCAGGGGTCTCCACAAGTTCCGATCACGCCAGAGGCTCTGTCTCCGGGGGACAAATCGCTTTCCTGTCGGGCGATGGCAATTTCGGCCAGGGCGGCAATCGGCAGGTGGTTACACTGGGACGCGCCACCGCTGACGGGGAAGTTTCTTTACTGAAGGCCGACGTAGGGAATGGCTCCTCTGGAGCGGCACCGTCCGTCGTCTTCGGTGTGAGTCTGGAGCACGAGCGTGCGCTGGGTGGGGGTACGCGCTTCTTTGCGAGTCTCGCCTCGCATCCAGAGCTGCAGACTGGATCGTCGTTAGGGCTGCAGGTTCTGCACACTGCCGCAACAGAGCAAATTGCTTTGGGTGACGCGATTCTGGTCGATGCGGGCACGCTCTTCACGGCGGAGCATCTTCTCGGAACCCGCTTCAGCTCCTCACCGTACATACGCGTTGCGTTTAAGCCCACGGCAGAGATCTCGATAGAGTATCGTCTCGCGACGGATCGGTCGCTGCAACGCTCGAGCGACCTGGATGAAGTCTCCGTTGCCGATGGGGCGCTGGGTGACGCGGCTGGCAATCCCGTGCTGCTAAAAGGCTTGCACCAGGAACTCGCGGTAGTACGCAGTGACGAAAGACGAGTGATGTCGCTGGCCGTGTATCGGGACAGCAGCCGGACTGAGAGGCTTCAGGGTGGCGGCGAGCTCTCGCAGGGGGAACTGGAAGGTCAACCAGTGATCTACGATCCCAGCACAGAGACCCTGCGGATGACTGTGCAGGGAACGAGGACGGCAGGCGTCCGCGTCGCGTGGACCGAGGCCATTACGCCGATGATCTCCGCTTGCGTTGATGGCCAGATCGGAACAGCGTTTTCCCTCGACAATCCTGGAACACAGCTAAGCGACGTCGCCGAGGGCATTCACGCCCATACCGCGGTGGCGCTCACGGGCGCGCTGCAGATGAGGGCCAGGCGCACCGGAACCTCTCTTGACGTGAAGTACCGTTGGCAACCAGCGCACACGCTCACGCAGGTAGATGAGTACGATGCCGGGCCCGATAACGCCTACCTGGGGCTTCGGTTCCGGCAAAAGGTCTGGGCCGGCCGCCGCCTGAAAGGGCTCAATGCCGTGGTGGAGGCAACAAACCTGCTATCGCAGGGGTACGAGCCGATCCTTGGTCCAGATGGCCAAACGTTGTTCCTGGCCCAAATGCCTCGTGCTCTGCAAGGTGGGCTTGCTTTCTCCTTTTAGGGGGAACCAGGGTGTGTAATGGCTCAAGGTAACCTCAGATAGTTACGAAATACACCATGCCGCGAGCTCCAAGTACGCTAAAGTTGTACGAAGCTGGGCCGGATGTCCTACTTTATGCAGGCTTTAACGTCCTATACTGCGTATATTTCGCCATCCAAGGGGACGAAACATGCCGCAACGGGTTCGTAGGCGTCGGTCTACGCGAAACAGGTCAACGCGGTGGATCGTCACAGCCGTCATCTTATGTTCGACCATGAGCTGCGTCGCTCCGGTACTTTACGCTTCCGATTGCAGCCGGTGGATCGCAGAGTATAAGCAGGGTGTTCTGCAGCGGCGGGCCGCTCGCCGGTTGAGAGCCGTGAAGTACAGGCTTACCAACTTCGTCCACCAGCCAGAGCCGGTGCGCCACCATCCTTCTCGTCGTCCTATGGGTCCCCTAGAGGCGTTGCGTCGCTTCCAGATCGATTGTGGCGATCTGGAGTCCCCGGGAATTCCTCCGAAGGCTCCCAGTGTTCCTCTCGCGCCAGCGCCGCTGTTGGTTGAGTTTCCCGAGCTTCCACCGCCCACGCTGCCCCTGCCCGCACTGGTGCAGGTCTCAGAGGCTGTGCCACCGCTTGCGGACGTGCCTACTGCCATCACCCCGGTCGAAAGCGTGCCGGTGCCCAGCCCTGTTCCAGAGCCAGCCAGCCTGCTCCTTGTGCTGACCGGTGCTGCGCTCGCCGCAAAGATGTCCAGGAATAAGGAAAAGCTGGTGTAAGAGAAAAGAGCAAAGGCCGTGTGAGATCACTCACACGGCCTTTGCTCTTTGGTAGATGAAGATCCGCATACGCGAATAGCTTTGCTTCCCTAGAAACTCTCCCGTGACTTCAGAAGGCCCGTTCGTATGCTCGGCTCTCCTTCGACGGAGGCGTGCTGAACGTTGCGGGAGACTATTCCTGCGATCTCGTGGGCCATGGCGCTCTTTAGCGAGACCTGGCCTCCCTGATCAGGACGGCTCTCTCGCAGAAAGGTCTCGCGGGTCTGGAAATTGGTATCGGCGGCCGCGTTCAGCAGGCCGCTCTCCTCGCGCATCGTGTACGCGGCATACTGCTTCCAGCTCTCCTCCCCACAGACCACGACAAAGTGCCAGCCGTCGGGAGCGTGCATCGCAGTGGCCAGGCTGCGCACGGTCTGCATGTCAGCGCTGCACGCCGTCTTCTGGGCTTGGGTGAGGTGTCCGAGATCCCCACCAAGGCAAACTCGGGTTTGGGCGATCGCAGAGGCGCAGAGGAGGCAGCCAGCTACGGCCAGGGGAGAAATCATGCTTGAGGGTTTCATCATTCAGTCCCAGAACTTGGCGATGGACTGAGTTTAGGGTTGACGATCTAGGTTCGCCTTCCCCCATTGGCGGCAGCATGACGTTCTTAAGCAGCAACTTTTCATTACCCTACCCGGCTTTTACGTTACCTTCCGTTCTCTTTTGGGACAGAGAACGCATCAAAGCAACCGGCGAAGGCCGAGCAGCAAAGCAAAGGGACGGCCTGAGCCGTCCCTTCTGTTTACGGAGCCCAGTTCCTAGCAGCGAACGACGTTGTCCGCGACGATGCCCTTGGTCGCGTTGCGCGAATCAACAACCAGCAGCGACTCCCGGACGATGCGCGGGAAATCGTAGTCAGAGTGGTCGGTGACGATAAGAACACAATCGTACTGTCCGAGATCCTCAAGGGGGGTAGAGGTCATGTTCAGGTTGTAATGCCGTCCACGACCTACCGTGGGGTGGTACGGGTCGTTGTAGAGGACCTCAGCCCCTTCTTTACGGAGCAGCTCGATGATCGTCAGAGAAGGGGACTCCCGCAGATCGTCGATGTTCTTCTTGTAGGACATGCCCAGCATGAGCACGCGAGACCCGTTCAGGGGCTTCTTGTGTCCGTTCAGAGCACGGGCTACCTGTTGCACCACAAACTCGGGCATCGCCTCGTTGACTTCTCCGGCGAGCTCGATGAAGCGAGTGTTGAAGTCGTATTCCTTGGCCTTCCAAGACAGATAGAAGGGATCGATGGGAATGCAGTGACCGCCTAGACCCGGGCCGGGATAGAAGGCGTGAAAGCCGAACGGCTTGGTCGACGCGGCGTCAATGACCTCCCAGATATCGATGCCCATGCGCAGCGAGAGCACCTTCAGCTCGTTAACCAGTGCGATGTTGACGCAGCGGTATATGTTCTCGAGCAGCTTGGTCATCTCCGCGGCCTGCGTGGTCGACACACGGATCGCACGGGTGAAGATCGCCTCGTACATGGTGGCGGCCAGATCCGTGGCGATTTTGTCATGACCACCGACGACCTTGGGGATGTCTCGCCGTGCTACGTCGGTATTGCCTGGATCCTCACGCTCCGGAGAGAACGCCACGTAGAAGAAGCCGGTCCTCTCCGTATCCGCGTTGGTATGGACCTTCAGCGCCGCTTTGTTGCCGGACTCCAGCAGCGGAATCAGGATGTCTTCGGTGGTTCCAGGGTAGGTGGTGCTCTCCAGAACAACTAGCTGCGCCTCCTGCAACCAGGGGGCGACAGCGCGGGCAGTGTTCTCGATGTAGCTGAGATCCGGTTCGCGATGACCCGTGAGGGGCGTGGGAACGCACAGAATAATCGCGTCCTGCTCTTTCAAACCGGCAAAGTCGGCTGTCGCACTGAAGCCTTGCGTTCGCGCCTGCTGGATCTCTTCCTCGGGAATACGGAAGATGTAGGAGCGACCCGCCTGAAGATCGTCGATCTTGCGCGTGTCGATGTCGAACCCCGTGACTCGGAATCCGGCATCTGCAAGAAGAAGGGAAAGCGGTAGCCCGACGTAGCCGAGGCCGATAACGCCTATGCGGGCGGATCGGTTCTTCAGGCGTTCCAGGCGTGCGGAAACTACGGAATCTGTGACTTGCATTGTCTCTGTGGGCATGTCGAGGTCAATTATTGCACTCCAACAGCTACTTTTTGCCCTCGCCGGTGTGGCATACTCTGATCGCATCAGGGTAGAGATCCGATCAAAGTATGTAGGTCGCCTTCAGCCTAGGTGGGATTGTGTGCCGTGGCCGCAAGCGCGAGCTTAGGTACGGCATATCCTGTCGGCTAAGGCTATACACCGGCAGGAACGGAGGAGTTGCATGGCACGCTATCTAATCACGGGTATCGCTGGATTCATCGGCTCTACACTGGCCCACACTTTGGTCGAGCAGGGCCATACAGTGCAGGGCATCGACAATCTATCGACTGGTCGAATC
The DNA here is from genome assembly GCA_964247615.1 of uncultured Acidobacteriaceae bacterium. GTDB lineage: Bacteria > Acidobacteriota > Terriglobia > Terriglobales > Acidobacteriaceae > Granulicella. The sequence continues at coordinate 117,300 of CAXTVC010000001.1, read as the reverse complement.
GAAAACATAGAAGATATCCTGCCCTCGATCTCTTTCGAGGTAGCCGACCTGCAGGATCTGCCTGCGATGCGGGCCGCCTGTGAGGGAGTTGATTTCGTTCTGCACCAGGCAGCGCTTGCGTCCGTGCCACGGTCCGTCAAAGATCCGGTCTCCTCGCATGAGTCGAATGTCAACGGAACCTTAAACCTTCTGTTGGCAGCCCGTGACGCAGGGGTGAAGCGCGTGGTGTACGCGGCCTCCTCTTCGGCGTATGGCGATCAGGAAGGCCAGGCGAAGCAGGAAGACATGACGCCTCGTCCGCTGTCTCCTTATGCCGTGCAGAAGCTCACCTGTGAGCATTACATCCAGGCCTTCTGCCGCGTATACGGCATGCAGGGCGTTTGTCTGCGTTACTTCAATATCTTTGGCCCGCGGCAAGCGGCGGATTCGCCCTATTCCGGTGTGATCGCGCAGTTCATCTACAAGATGCTGGCGGGCGAAACACCCACTATCAATGGCGACGGCAGTGTCAGCCGCGACTTCACCTTCGTCGCAAACGCTGTACAGGCTAACCTGCTCGCCTGCGAAGCTCCGGACCACCTGGCGACAGGGAGGGTTTATAACGTGGGCACAGGCAACAGCCACACGCTGAATGATCTTTACGCGGCGCTGGCGTCCATCCTGAATTTCAAACAAACACCAGGCTATGGCTCTGTGAGGGCTGGGGATATTCCGCACTCGCTTGCGGATATCAGCCGTGCCCGGCGCGAGTTAGGCTACGACCCGAAGGTGGGCTTTAAGACAGGGTTGGAAGCGACGACCGCCTGGTACCTCGAGCAGGGCGCCAAGCAACTGGTCACCGCCTAGAGCCGACACAGGTGGTCGCACTGCTCGTCGTATCGTACGAAGCGAAAGAAGAAGAGGCGTACCGAAATTCGGTACGCCTCTTCTGCTTGCTTGAGCTGGTGTCTAGCTTCTACTGGGCGCCACGACGGCGAAGAATCGTCTTCACGGTCTCGAACATGATGAGCAGATCCAGACCGAGTGAGGCGTGCTTGATGTAGTACAGGTCGTACTCGAGCTTTTCGCGCGCCTCGGCCAGCGTTGCGCCGTAGCCATAACGCACCTGCGCCCAGCCCGTGAGGCCTGGCCGAATCAGGTGACGCAGGTAGTAGAACGGCATGTGTTCCGAGAGCATGGGGACGAACTCCGGCCGTTCCGGCCGCGGCCCCACAAAGCCCATATCGCCTTTTAAGACGTTCCAAAGCTGAGGGATCTCATCGATGCGGGTCTTCCGCATGAACATGCCCCACCGAGTGACGCGAGGGTCGTTCTTTGTTGCCCACTTCGCTCCGCCCGCCTCGGCATTGGTGAACATCGATCGGAACTTGTATACGAAGAAGTTCTTGCCGCCCATACCGACACGTGTCTGACGGAAAAAGATCGGGCCGCTCGAAGTGAACTTGACCAGCAGGGCAACAACGGGGAAGAAGGGAAGGAAAAGAAGGAGACCAATGCCCGCCACAACGGTTGATACGAGCTGACGGGTGAACTGCTGCCAACGGTTGATGCGGAATCCATCGCTGTAGAGGAAGTTGCTCGGCCGCAAACCATCTATCTGGATCTTGCCTGAGAGCCTCTCATTCAGATCGTTGGCCCGCTCCACGGTGAAGCCGGCAAAGCGCAGATTCAGCAGCTCCTGCACCGGCAGCTCATCGCGGCCATCGTCAACGGCAACGATGATGCGATGGATGGGGGGCTTGGAGGTCTCGATGCGGGCCAACTCGTCGATCCAAATCTGCTTGCGAGCCGGCTTTGACAAGGCTTGCACATCGCGCCAGTCGACTACCTCCATGCCAAGCTCGCGCCGGGTGCGCAGACAATCGACCACACCGCTGGCCGTCATTCCGGAACCGAGAACATACACCCGTTCTCGAAAGAGGGTGTGACCGCCGACCCAATCGTAGAAGCGGCGCCAGCCAATCAGTGCAGGCGTGAGGAGAACGAAGGCCAGGGCATAGACATATTGTGCGATGGCAAACTGGGGGTAGAACTTGATAACCGCGGAAAGCAGGAAGCAGTCAAAGGCGAGCACCAGAAGAACGCGGAAGTAAATTTCCAGGGGTGCCGAGACGATCTGGGGTTCATACAGGTCGAAGTAGTACGAGAAGATGAGGCTCGCGCCCGTGATGCCGGCGATCTTTGCGAAGCCCTCTTCGTAGTTCAGTGCGATGTAGGCATCGGGACCCTGGAGGGCGAGCGTTGCAAGCAGGAAGCAGCCGCTGACCAGGATTGCCTCGCTTAGAAGCAGAACCACAGTCCTGGTCGGGTAGTACACGTTGAGAAAGCGAATCATCTGGCAGCTGGACTCCGGCTACGCTTCCGGCTTGTAGGCGTCGTAGCCGCCATAGTAATCACCTTTGGAGGACAGCTTCCGTACCGCATTGAGCACAAAGCCGAGTACAGGGGTCGTCTTGAATTGCGCCTGCGCCTGCTGCGCTGTCTTGAACTTGGTGGTCCCCTCACGTGCAACCAGCAGAACGCTGTTGCAAGCGCGGCCCAGGCTGACCGCGTCAGCTACGAGGTTGACAGGGGAGGAGTCCACAAAGATCCAATCAAACCATGTGCCGGCAGTGGCGATTAATTCCTCGAAGCGTGGGTGTGAGGCGAGATCCCCCGCGTTTTCAGCTTCACGTCCACCAGGGATAAACGTTAACGCCGATAACCCTGTGTGGATGGGCGTAGAGCTTCCCGTTGTGTCACAACGCTGCATCACTTCGAGCAGCGTCTTTCCTCCGGAGAGGAAGTCGCTCAGGCCTGGTTCTCTCGACGTTCCAAGGACCTTGTGCAGAGAGCTGCGACGCATATCTCCATCCACCAGCAGCACGCGGTTGGACTTGTGGCGAGAGAAGGAGAGTGCCAGGTTCAGCGTTACGAAGCTCTTGCCCTCACCGGGAAGGCCACTGCTCACAACAATCGATTTCAAAGGCGCGGCGTCGCGCGCTTCCATGATGTGGGACCGCAGACTGCGAAACTGCTCGACGTGGGCGCCTCGCTCTTCCAGTGCTGGAAGATAAGCGGCGGACGGATTCCAGCGTCGTCTCTGGACTTCTGAGAAGTCTACCGGCGCCAGTAGCTGACCAAGCGTCTCGTCAGAGGTCGGCGATGTTTCAACATATGTGGGCCCGAGCGGATCGGTCTCTGGTTCGGGATAGCCCGAGTCCGGATTCAGCAGGTTCTGAACAGCGCGTGCCGCTGCCGTCTCGCGGGTACTCTCCTCGTTGCCCACCGTGCGTTCTAACTCAGCGCGAAGAAGCGCTTCATAGATTTTGCTCATGGTATCTTCCTCTTCGGGATATCGGAGATAACGGGCGTACTGCCGGACTTTGTCAGATCCTGAAGGCGATCGCGCTGCCCGATAACAGAGCTATCGACAGCTACCGTTGGGTCGTACAGCATAGATACATCGTCCTCCAGGTTGAGATCCTGTATCGCCGCATAGGCAACACTGGCAGGTACCTGCCGGAACTGGTCGACATACGCAAAAATGAGGGCGTTCTCACAAATCAGATTAATCAGGCGTGGGATGCCATGACTTGCCTTGTGAATGAGTTGGACGGCGTCAGGCAGGAAGATTTCAGCGGTCGTGCCCGCAATCTTGAGTCGCCCGTTGATGTAGTCCGTAGTCTGTGCCGCAGTCAGGGCTTTTGTACGGCACCAGAGCGCGATGCGCTGCCGAAGCTGACGCACATTCGGCTGCCGGAGCTTGGTTTCCAGCTCCGGCTGGCCTGACAGCACGATTTGCGCGAGTTTTTGCGATGAGGTTTCCAGGTTCGTGAGTAAGCGAATCTCCTCGAGCAGCTCCCAGGAGCAGTTCTGCGCTTCATCCACCACGATGACGCAGATTTCACCCTCGCGATATCGATCGATCAGCCATCGATTTAGCTGGATGATCATGCTCGCCTTGGTGTGGCTGACCGGCGTGAGCCCGAAGTCGGCCAGGACGAACTCGAGGAAGTCGAGGATCTCCAAACGAGGGTTGAAGATGAACGCACTGTGGATCCGGGTGCGGTGCAATGCGTTCAGAGTGTGGCGCAGCAGGGTGGTCTTGCCTGTACCCACTTCACCCGTCAGCACCATGAATCCCTTGCGCGACGCTATCCCATGCTGAAGACATGCCAACGCCTCGCGCGTATGCGGCATCATGCAGAGAAAACGCGGGTCTGGGTTGATGGTGAAGGGCTCGCTCTCGAGATGGAAGAACTGCTTATACATGGCTAGCTGTGGGCACCTGCCAATTGCTTTTTCTTTCCGAAACGGAACATGGTGAGGATGCGACGGAAGCCCTGCCCAGCGCGAATTTCAGGCGTGTCAGAGACAGGGATGATGCCCAGGGTGGGCAGGTTTGTGAAGGCCCAGACGTCCCGTTCGCTACGGAGCGTTGTATCGCGGTATTCCAGGAGACCGGAGATAAGCAGGCCCAGGCCGAGCCCGAAGCCGGCACCCGTGACGGCAAAGATCGGGCGCTTCGGAGAGAAGGGAGCGTCCGGTAGATTGGCAGCATCCATGACCTGGAAGTGCTCGCCCTCCTGCCGCTTCTCCAGATCCGTAGACATGGTTGCCGTATTCATCTTCGTAAGCAGGTCGTTGTAGAAGGCCTGTGCTGTGTCGTGGTCGCGCGTCAGCAGCTTGTACTGCTGGTCCACTAGAGGGCTGGCTTCCAACTTCGCCTGGTAGCCGCGCATTGTGCCTTGCAGTTCCGCTTGTTCTTTGCGCTTGGCGTCAATGCCGAGCTCCGCATATTTCAGTTGTGCTCGCAGCTGTTGCACCGCGGGATTTTCCCGAACAGCTGGAGAGCCCGGCGTCCGCGTCGCCGAGGGGGTAGTCTGCTGCGACATCTTCCTGCGGACATCGGCTATCTTGCGGCGTACCGAGACCACTTCGGGGTAGTCGCTTGTGTAGTGCAGAAGCAGATCGGCTTCCTGGCTTTGGAGCGTCAGCAACTCCGCTTGCTCGGCTTCCAGCGCAGGGTTCGACATGGGGACGATTGCGACTGGCGCCCCGCCCACAGACACTGTTGCGTTGGTAGCCTGCGCCAGCATGGACTGAATCATCGCGCGATCCTGTTCCTTGCGCGCCAGGTCCTGATTGGCTGCTTCGAGCTGCGTGCTCAAGGTTCCCAACATGCTGGAGTTGGTGTTTTCTTCCCCTGGGAGTCGCCCGATGTTCTTCTGCTGAAACTGCGCCAGCTTCGTGTCCTGTTCATCGAGGTTGCGCTTTGCGTTGTCCAGCTGGCCCTTCAGAAAGTCCGTTGTGCCTTCGGCTGATTGTGCCCGCTGCTTCAGATTCTCATTCGTAAACATTGAGGTGATCTCGGTGCATACAGCTTGCGCCACGTGGGCATCACTCGCCTTGAAGGAGATATAGAAGCCCGGCAGGCCGCGCGCCAGCTCGGAGTGAATCGGCTTGATGTCGATGTCCTTCCGCATGAGGTCAAGCCGGGTGTCCATATCAGCATGTATGGTGCTGTACAGGTTGTAGTTCTCGAGGATCGGCTGCAGCCGGGACCTGCTGAGAATCTGCTCCTTCATGGATGAGAGCTGGCTGTCGAGGTCATCATTGATAACCGGCTTCACGTAACCCTCGGAGACTTTCTGGCCTTCCACCAGCACCAGGGTCTGCGAGAGATATTCTGGGGGGATCGTGTAGCTGAAGGAATAGCTCACAATGGGCAGAATGAGTAACGGAAGGAGAACAAGCCACCATCGCCGCTTCAGGATGGCGAGATAGTCTTCGGGAACTAACGGGCGATGACCTAACATAGATGGATGTCCCTATCTTCCGAGAAGGATGGAGCGCGGGGAATAGCTGATACCGAGACCCACAACCTGGTAGACCCCGCTGAATGCATTCTGGATAAGCAAAGAAGATCCTGATGCGCTGTACGTCTGGTGCTGCAGGCTGTAGGTGAGGAATGCAGAGAAGAAGCGACCCAGCCGTCGAGAGCCTTGCCCTCCAACGAACACACCGTCGCTTTCGAACTTGCCCAGCGTGAAATTCGGCAGGCTGGATGACTTCGCGTAGCCGACATCACCTGACAGGATCCAGTCTTTGCCGAACTGCCTGTGGACCGTGCCGGTGATGCTGTCCGAAAAAGAACCGGGCACTACACCCGATCCGTTGTTCGCGCCGCGAGAGTATGCAACGGAGTACCCAGTAGTACGGCTCTGGTAGCTCGCGCTTGCGCCTGCGGCGATGGTCGTCGCTGTTCCAGCGATGGCCGTGCTGGAGCCACCAATAATCTGTGGTCCTGCGTACACATCCGTGGTAAGGCGGCGTGTCCACTGGCGGGAATACTCCAGTGTTGCTCCCTGGGCGTAGAACGAATACGTGTTGCCCGAATAGCTGAAGTTTGAGTAGTTATAGTTTCCCGTCAGGGAATCGCGCGCGGAGAAATGGTAACTCAGGCCTGCCGAGCCCCCCTCTGTCGTAGTATCAAGCGCCAGAATTGAGTTCGCCCCGATAAAGCGCTGGACCGCGTACATGCCACTTGCCTGGGTCGAGATCTTACCGGTAAGCTGTCGCCCCACGGTGCCGGAGAAGGTATTACTTACCCGAGGGCCGTAGGTTGTCAGGACGCCTATGCCTGAGGTTGACCCGACAGCGACTGGGTCCACCCCGAGGTCGCCTGTGCCGGGCACCCCGGATAGTCCGCCAACGGGGCTCTCCGGCAAGAGACTGATCGAATCCTCAAGGGTGATATTCCAGTGTTTGGTGCTGAGGACCTGCGAGAACGAAAGACTCTGATAGGTGGTAGTGGGCTGGCGGGAGTTGCCAATCAGCACGCCTCCCGCATAGACCGCACTGAAAGGGTGGTACTGACTTTTGGAAACGTACGCGACGTCGCCAGACAAGTTCGTGCCAAAGCTCGTTCCGCTGTCATAGAAGCCGGTCGAGACGATCTCGGAGGCGCTAACGCCATAGTTCAGTGAGCCGCCGACGCGCGGCAACGAGAACCCAACGCCCTGGGGAGCAACGCCGGTATCGGCCGGTAGCGACTGGGCACCTGTCGCAGAAACAGCCGCGACCCACACGCAGAGCGGAGCGCATTTGAGCAGCCTGATCATGGGATCACGATCGTGTCGCCGTTCAACAGGGTGACGCCTTGCATGTCACCCTCCTTGATGGCTTTCTTGTAGTTAAAGGGAATCTTCTGCTGTTTGGATCCAACTGACCGGAGAATATAGATGTGCTTCAGATTGGCGTAGGGTCCTGGTCCGCCGGCGGTAGCAATTGCCTGAAGAGGCGTCATGCCGGGGGTCATCTGTAGAGGTCCAACCTTGCCGATTTCGCCCACCAGGTAAATACGCTTGCTGTTGATGGCAAGTACGGACACGGTAACGGATGGGTCTGTGATGAGCTTCTTCAGCCGTGACGTGACCTCCTGTCCGAGTTGCATCGGGGTATAACCCGATGCAGTGATGTCTCCCACAAGCGTGATCGAGATCATGCCATCGGGGCGAACCGGGAGGGATCCGGAGAACTTGGGTTCATTGAATACATTGACTTCGAGGGTGTCTCCGGGCCCGATGACATAGTCCGGGTCTACCGTGCCCTTTTGGATGATGGGTAAGACCGGGGCTGCCGGGGCGGCTGCCTGGGCAGGCGTGGCCGTCACAACAGGCTTTGTCTCCATCTGCTGCGCTACGCCTGGTGCAACAATGGACCCTGCGAATGCAATCAGGGCGATGGTGGTACTTCCGGCTCTCATCATCTTCCTCACGTCAGGCGCGGCCTGGAGTTTGAATACAGAGACAACGACTTCTCCAAGCGAACGCTTCGTACAGTTTCGCTCGGCTGCGTCTCCGAAACAAGTGTAGTTGTGGGACTCCGGTCGGAAATGGACTACAACTATGGTGCGCGCGACCTTCCCTGATTCGTGTCGGAGAAAGTCCAAAACGCGGTACGCTGGTGTGCGCTACAAGCCCTAGTATGATGGAGTGTCTTCTGTGCAGGCCCAAACGTCCAAGGCGCTGACGAGTGTTATCGCCACCTCGCCGGCCAACGGTGCTCAGGCCGTTGAGGGAACTACTGCTGTGAGTCCTCACCGCTGGCGCTTCAATCTGTCCTGGAAGGCGGTCCTGCCGCTCGCGTTTCTGGCCCTGCTGATCGTTCTGTTATACGGCGGCGTTGCGGTGAAGCTTGTTGGGGACTGGTATAACCTCCCGGACTTCTCCCATGGCTTTCTGATTCCTTTCTTTGCTGCCTACCTTATCTGGATCAAGCGGGAGACCCTGCAAGCGATTCCTCTCCGATCGTCCTGGGCGGGGCTGCCCCTTGTCCTACTGGGTCTGCTGATGCTGGTGACCGGGAGACTGGGTGCCGATCTCTTTCTCTCTCGCGTGTCGTTCCTGTTGCTCGCTGCCGGGACGGTGTGGATGCTGTTTGGCAGGGCCATGCTGGGGGAAGTGAAGTTCGTCCTTCTGGTACTGCTGCTTGCCATCCCATTGCCCGCGGTCCTGTTCAACCAGATCACATTCCCTCTTCAGTTGCTGGCCTCGCGCATGGCGAGTGAACTGCTTCCGCTGGCAGGCGTCCCCGTGTTGCGAGAGGGCAATGTCATTCAACTCCCCGCCATGCAGCTTGAGGTCGCCGAGGCGTGTAGCGGAATCCGGTCGCTGCTGAGCCTCTTCACGCTCGCAGTGATCTATGGCTACTTCCTGGAGAAGAACACGGGGCAACGGGTGCTGCTTGCGATCGCCAGTGTTCCTATCGCAGTAGCAGCCAACGCAGCCAGAATCTTTGGCACCGGGCTCTGTGTACAGTATTGGGATCCGGATAAGGCCATGGGCTTCTTCCATGAGTTCTCCGGCTGGCTGATGTTTCTGGTGTCCCTGGGATTCCTGTACCTTGTGCATCGGCTGACGAGCCCGTTCTGGGGCCGTCAGAAGGGGAGTGCCGCTTGAAGTCGACCCGCTTGTGGACTGTAGTTATTTGCCTTTTTGCGACTCTCCTTATCATCCAGGCTCGTGGCGACGTCGATCAGGTACCGGCGAGCGCTCCCTTGGAGCAGATGCCGACGATGCTGGGCGGCATGTCCAGTCAGGATGTACCCATTTCGTCGGAGAGCCTGGAGATCCTGGGCAAGGGCGAGTTCCTGAACCGGATTTATACCTCGCCAGGCGCGCAGCCCGGCTCTTCCGGTGCGGCGACACCGATCCAGCTCTTCATCGCGTACTTCGCGACGCAACGATCCGGCCAATCCATCCACTCCCCTCAGAACTGCTTACCTGGTTCCGGATGGACGTTTCTTTATTCGGGAGTCACGACCTTCACCGACTCCGTCGGGAAGCAGTACCGGGTGGGCGACTACCTCATCTCCAACGGCAAGGACAAACAGGAAGTCCTGTACTGGTACCAGTCGCACGGCAGAAGCATTGCCAGTGACTACCAGGCAAAGCTGCTCATGTTGACCGACGCCATACGCTACGGCAGAACCGACGCCGCACTTGTGCGGGTCATTACCGCGGTCGGTGGCAATGAGAACCCCGAGGCAGCACACGAGCGCGTCATCCAGTTTGCAAAGAATGTAACGCCATTGCTGCCGGCATACGTTCCCAACTAAGATCCGCTGCTAGAGCCTCAGACACCGACGCAAGAAAAAGGGAAAGCATGTACAAGAGGTTTTCGAATCGACCGGGTTACCTAATCACGGTTTTAGGTGTCTCCGCCGCGTGTCTGGCCATGAGTGGATGCAAACACGACCCGAACAAGCAAAAGCAGAAGTACCTGGAAAGCGGCAAGCGTTACGAAGACGATGGCAAGTACCGGGAAGCAGTCATCCAGTTTTCCAATGCACTGCACGTGGACAAGAACTTCGCACCGGCGCACTACGAGCTGGCCAAAACGTACCTCCAGCTTGGGTCAGTGGTTGCGGGCTACCAGGAGCTGCAGCGCACGGTGCAGCTGAATCCGTCCAATATGGCGGCTCGCTTGGATCTGGGGAACATCCTGCTTGCCGGTGGGGTTCCTCAAAGGGCGAAGGAGCAGGCGCAGGCTATTCTGGCCGCGCAGCCAAACAATGCGGACGGCTACGCCCTTATGTCTCGGATTGCCCTGAAGAACGGCGACAAAGATGAGTCGCTGAAAGATATTCAGAAGGCAATCTCGCTGAATCCGAACGATTCGAAGCTGCACACCACGCTGGGCTTGATCCAGTCAATGACGCCGGAGACCAAGACCGAGGGACAGGCGGAGCTGGAAAAAGCCGTCTCGCTGGACGCCAAGAACCCCAATGCCAGGCTGGCGCTTGCGGGTGTTTTGGCCAACAAGGGAGACATGCAGGCCTCCGAGCAGCAGGTGCAGGCGGCCGTTCAGGCCTCGCCGAAAGATCTGCAGGCCCGGGTTGCGCTGGCAGAGCTCTATCTGAAAGGCGGGGACAAAGAGAAAGCTGAACAGACACTTGTCGGCGCGGTAAACGAGCTGCCGGACAAGGATCAGGCCTCGGAGATCCTGCTGACTTACTACGTTCGAACCAACCAGGCAGACCGGGCGGAGACGGCCTTTGCCGATCTACGTTCCAAGCATGAGAAGAGCCTTCCGATCCAGATCAGCTACGCCCGCGTGCTGGTTGCTCGCGGCAAATGGGACCAGGCGGCAGACGCCGTCAAGTCTCTGAGCAAGTCAAATGGGAGCAATCCCCAGGTAGCCCGCATGAATGCGGAGCTCCTGCTGCACGCCAATAAGCCACGTGAGGCATTCACGCTGCTGCAGAAGGCCGCGGGCAATGCACCGGATGACGCACGGTTGCAGCTGCTGCTGGGAAGAACGGCGCTGGCAGTAGGAAACACAAGTGTGGCTGATGCAAGCTTCCAGCAGGCCGCTCGTCTGGAACCCCAAAGCCTCGAAGCATCGCGCGGTCTCGCGGGTATGGCGATGAACCGGAAGGACCTCACGCAACTCACCCAACTTGCGGAAAAGGCGATAACGGCACATCCGGGTGCCGCGGACGGATTTCTGTGGAGAGGCTCCGTGGAAGGGTCCCAGGGAGATTTCGAGAAGGCCGAGGTCGACTTCAAAGAGGCTTTGAAGCGGGATCCGAACAACGCCGCGGCGCAGCTGGATTTAGGGGAGCTGGAGCTTCGGCAAAAGCATGAGAGCCAAGGCCGTGCGCTCCTGGAGCAGGCGCTGGACAAGAACCCGAACCTTCTTCCAGCCCTGAATATGCTGATTGCAGCGGACCTGCAGGATAAGCAGCCCGAGAAGGCGCTTGCCAGGGTGCAGGCCCAGATCGCCAAGGTGCCGAATAATCCAGCGCTGCTTACCGATCTCGCCCAGCTGCAGCTGCAGACCAAAGACTTCGCCGGGGCCCAGGCGAGCGCACAGCAGGCGCTGCAGGTGAACAAGGAGTATGGGCCGGCCATTGAAACGTATTCTCAGGCAGCTGTTGCCATGGGGAACACGGATGCGGCCATCTCTGCGTGGCAGAACTGGATCACGGCGCATCCCGCCGATGCACGGGCGCAGACCCTGCTAGGTTCGCTGGAAGAAACGAAGGGCGACGTCAACAAGGCTATGGCGGCCTACAAAAAGGCTTTGCAGCTGGATCCTTCGCAGGCGGTAGCGGCCAACAATCTCGCGTTTCTCATGGTGGAAAACGGTGAGAATCTCGACGTCGCGTTAGGGTACGCCCAGACCGCGCGGCGAGCGATGCCGACAGCCCCCAATACCGCGGATACGCTGGCCTGGGTTTATTACCACAAGGGGACGTACTCCCTTGCACGTGATCTGCTGCAGGACGCGACAAAGGCAAGTCCTGAGGATGCCTCCATCCACTATCACCTTGGCATGACGCTCAGCAAGATGGGCGACAAACCCGGGGCCGCGACTGAGCTGAAGAAGGCTGCCGACCTGGCACCCAATACGCAGACCGGCAAGCAGGCGAGCGATGCACTGACGCATCTGGGAATGTAGTTCCTGGTGCGAATCTCACGGTAAAAAGCTCACCTGGCGGTGAGCTTTTACCTTGGGGCATTAAGGACAGCGATCCTTTCAGCGAAGCAGCCTTGAAAAGACGTCTACGACACCGCGCATCATCGCGTCGGAGCTGAACTTTTCCTTAACGGCGCGTCGCCCCCCGACGCTTAATCGTTCCGCCAGGGTCGGGTCGTCCAGGAGGTCTTCGATCGCCGAGGCCAGGGCACCTGCATCCTCCGGCGGAACAATCAAGCCGCTGACTCCACTCTGAATGGCCTCGGCATTCCCGCCTACCTCGGTCGCAACAGCGGGAACGCCGGCGACCATGGCTTCAATGAGAGCGTTGGAAAACCCCTCACTGCGGGAGGGAAGGACGAAGATACTTGCCGTTGCCAAGTGTCCTTGCAGGTCGGAGATCTTGCCGAGAAATTCGAACGTGTCCGAGAGGCCGAGAGCGGCAATCTGCTGCTGGAGCCGGTCGTAATAATTCTGCTCCAGCACTTCGCCTGCCACTGTGAAAAGCACTGCCGGCGAGCGCTTGTTGACGATAGATGCTGCCTGAATCAGGAGATCGTGGCCTTTTACATGGCGGATGTTGCCAATGGTTGTCACGATGACAGGGCGTCTTTGCGAGACCGTTTTGGAATAGTCAACGGTGGCCTCTTCGAGGTCGAGTCCGTTGTGCACCACATATACCTTGGAAGGCGGAACATGGTCCACAGTGATAACATGCTCGGCTACGCGCGCCGACACGGCGATCACGGCGCCAGGGAATCTCCGCATCGCTCTGTAGGCAAGCCGATGCTTCGCAGAGCGCAGGATGCCCATGTCGCGGCGGCTCCATACAAGCCTGGCTCGTGAGAAAACTCGCGTGACGAACCCTGCCCAGATATCGGAGCTCTCAAAGAAGGTCTGAACGAGGCGAACGTCCTGCTCGCGGAGAAAGCGCCGTAGGTCCAGGGCGCCGCGCAGAGCCCCAAGATTGAAGGTGCTTGTTAACGGCAGCAGGTACACCGGGCAGGGAGCTTCGATTTCGTGGAACTCGCTCTCTGGATCCAGTGAGAGGGCGAGGATAGAGGCGCGATAGCCGTATTGCGGCAACAGCGCCGCCAGTCGCAGAACGATGCGCTCCCCGCCACCCAGGGCTCTGGGGAATCCATCGAGAATGAGAAGAATGTGCGGTAGTGCGCGGGAAGATTCTGCGGACGCAGGGACTGCCCCGCCTGCTACAAGTCGAATCTGAGACATAAACGAAAGGACACTCAGGAGGCAAAGGCATAGCGCGCCGGTTGAGGGCGGCTTACGGGTTGCGCGGTCGACGGCCCGACGGGATCACTTAGTTGACTTGCACGCAGCGCCGCGCCAATCAGGACCCAAAGAAGGCCGTTGATCTCGATATAAGTCCAACGGTCTCCGAAGAAGTTCGTGATTGCCAGGCTGGCGAGGCAGATGGTCAACCCCAGGCCGAAACCACGGTAGAGAGGATCGGTGGCCTTCCGGAAAAGCCGGAACGCGACCGCAAACATTTGGTAAAGCATGACCAGGGCGAAGATCATGCCCACGATTCCGGTTTCGACCAGGACCTTCACGTACCAGTTATGGGTGTCTTTCAGGTTGTCGACGTGATCGCTGAACTGAAACGTTGCAAAGCCGGTGCCGAACAGCGGGTAGTGCAAAAAGGTCTGCTCAGCATCCGTCCATAGATCGACACGTTCTTGCGCAGAGGCTTCCAGGTGACCGCTGTTGTCATGCGTCATCTGGACCCGCTGGGTTACTGCGGCAGGAACGATGGCTTGCCATGTCACAAGAAATACCGCAGCAACAATCAGCAGCTTGCGATCCTTCATGATTCCGAGCAGAACAACACATACAACCATGGACAGGTAGGCTGCGCGTGAAAAACAGTACGTGCAGGCCAGCAGGGTCAAGGCGACCGTGCCATACGCGAGCAGCTTCACTTTACGGCGTTTCAGAAAGCGAACAGATCCCCAGAAGAACATCCCAAACTGGGAGAGAAAGGCCGCCGTCTGGTTGGAACCGTAGCCCAGCGGACCGCCGCTTCGTTTGTTCTCGTCGAAATTGCTCCAGCTGTGGGACAGGCTGTCCATCAGAGCACTGCGATCAATCATGAGCACGGAGAAAGCGGTCAGCATCATGATTGTCCGTATAGCTTTTCGGTCTTCTACCACCATGGCTGCTGACACGAAGATCAGCGGCATCAACATGTAGTCCTTCCACGTTGTGAAGTTCGCGTCGGAAAGCCAGATGGGTGCGGGCGCCGACGTGAGCGCGGTTCCGAGCCACATGGAGCAGTACAGGTAGACCCCGAAGCCCAGCCAGATCCAGGGCAAGGCATTCTTCGGGGGTCGCTTGCCACGTACCAGCGCGCCCACAAAGACAGCGGCCACGAGAATTGTCAGGACGTTGCCGCCCAGGGGCCAATCGAGAAAGTGATCCCGCATCGTCCGATACGGCAGGAAGGGGATCATGTAATAGAGGCCAAAGAGGGGGTTGCGGAACAGGGAGACGAGGATCGCCACCCAGAAACCGAGGTAAGCGATGAAGGGTATGTAGTGAACGAGACCTAATCCCATCGCTTCGCGCTCCCGTCAGCCTTGGTACACCGGACTAGGCCCAACGGGCCCGCCCTGTAAGGAAATTGTAGAACGCCATCGCGGCCGCGGCGTTCAACATGGCAAAGGTATACGGGAGGGAGACCGCGCGAAATTGCCTTGTAGCAGGACGAAGCGCTCCAAGAAGTGCGAGGGCGTACACCAGAAGTTGCACCGACAGGATTGCCGTATAGAAGGCAGAGTGGACACCCGCTGAAGACATCAGCATCAGCAATAGGAGCAATGGAACGAGGAGCCGCAACAGTTTATGGCTGATGAGTCGAAACAGCAGGGGATTGCGGAAGGTAAGCAGCCAGGGTGCCAGTTGAAGCAGCTGGTAGTTGCCGGTCAGGGTGCGGACCTTGCGGGCAAACTCCTTGCCGTGCTGGGCGAACAGACGATCCCGGGCGATAGCACCTTCCAGAAACAGCACCCGCTTCCCGAAGCGCGCGACCTGCATCGGTGTGAGCACGTCGTCCAGCAGTGTTCCAGGCGGTAGCGGAACGAAGAGCTCGCGTCGCATGGCGAAAAGAGCGCCAGTGACCCCCACCACGGAACCCGTTGTTGACTCAAGCCTGCGCACACGTTTCTCTATCTTCCAGTACACGCCGAGAGCATCAGGCGAGGGGCGCCCGTCCTCTGTCTCCAGATGCAGTTCGCCGCTGACAGCGCCGACGGTCGGATCGGCAAAGCAGGGGACCAGTGCGGCGAGGGCATCGGTGTCAACCGTTTGTCGGGCATCCATGAACACCAGGATTTCGCCACGAGACGCGGCGACCGCATGATTCAGAGCAACAGCTTTTCCACCTGGCGTGGGGAGCAGAACAGCCGTCACCCTTGGAGAGTGTTGCGCCAGAACAGCGTTTGTTGCATCGGTGGAGCCATCCGAGGCGACCACGATTTCGGTCTGCTGCGCGGGATAGTCCATGGCGTACAAGTTCGCAAGCTTACGCGGGAGATTCACTTCTTCGTTGTGAACGGCGAGAATCAGGGACACAGTCGGGGTGATGGCTGCCGTAGCGACAGGAAGTCGGCGAACGCGCGCAAGCACGCCCAGCAGGAGGGCATACCCGACGTAGGCATAAGTGACAAGCAGTAGACTGATCCAGAAAACGAAGCGCATGTGTCCAGTTTTGAGAGTACTTTGCGTGGGCGGCGCGGTGACATAGCTTTTTCGGGCCATAGCCGATCCGGCCAGCACGGTCTACTCTGCCAGAGAGCAGGGCCGCCGTTTCCGCAGCTCGGAGGCGGGTAGGCTGCACTGTTAGGATTGAGGCTCGGAACTATGGCCGCCACCAAGCGACTAGCGATCAACGTAGTAACAAATTGGGCTTCCACGGCCGTCAACATGGTCGTGCCCTTCTTCCTGACCCCGTTTGTGGTGCGGCACCTGGGGCCTGTTGGGTATGGCGTCTGGATCCTGGCAGTCTCCACGGTCGGCTACCTGAATCTGCTGGACCTTGGACTGCGCAGCGCCGTCATCCGTTTTGTTTCGAAGGCTCAGGCGAAGGGCGAAATGGGCGAGGCGTCCAAGGCCATCCATGCGGCACTTTGGTTTCGGCTGCTGATTGCCTCAGGTGTGACCGTCCTAAGCTTCGTGTTGGCAGCTGCCGTCCCGCATATGTTTAAGATTCCTGCCGAGCTGATGCGAGCGGCCCAGATCACCACCTTGCTATGCGCTCTGGGTGTGGCGATATCTCTGGTTTCGGGGGTTTTCGGAGCCGTTCTCGCCTCCATCAGCCGTTTCGATCTGCTGAGCTACATCACGGTCTTCCAAACGGTGACCCGTGCCGCAGGTGTCCTCATCATTCTGCACCGGGGCCGCGGGCTTGTGCCGCTTGCCTGCTGGGAGTTGACAGTCCTCACCATGGTTGGACTGGCCACCACTATCGCTGCGATGAAGGTGTTTCCGCACAGCCGCGTCAAGCCCAGCAAGCCAGACATGGCTGTGCTGCGCGCCATCTGGTCCTACAGTTTCACGACCTTTGTCTTTGTTGTGGCTGTTCAGATCATCACGAACACCGACAACTTGGTGGTGGGCACCTTCCTGTCGGTAGGCGTCGTTACTTTCTATGCGATCGGTGGAAGCCTCACCAACTACGCGTACCAGGTCTCGGGTGCGCTTTCCGCAACATTCGTCCCGATGGCCAGCAACCTGGAAGCCTCCGGCAAATCCGAGCAACTGCGAACCATGTTGCTCCGCGGAACCCAGGCTACCCTGGCTCTTGCTATGCCAATCAGCGCAGCACTTTTTTTCCGAGGCGGCACGTTCATCAATCTCTGGATGGGACCGCAATATGCGGTCGTCTCTGAGAACGTCGTCCGCATTCTCATGATCAGCATGTTCTTCGGGGTAGCCAACGGGACTGCCGGGGCCATCATGATGGCGACGGAGAACCATAAGCCTATGGCTCGGTGGGCCGTATATGAAGCCATTTTCAATCTAGGTCTGAGCATTCTGCTGGTAAAAAAAATTGGGCTCTATGGCGTCGCCTGGGGCACTTCCATTTCCATAACGTGCACGCACCTTGCTTTCTGGCCAAGATACGTAAAGAAGATCCTCCATGTGCCGATAGGGACGTATGTATGGGAGGGATGGGGAAAGGTGCTTGTCTGCGTAGCGCCCTTTGCCGCTCTGTGCGCGCTAACAGACCGCATCTGGCCGGCAGCACACCTGCTACTGTTCTTTACGCAGATTGCTGCGATCCTCCCGCTTTACGCACTTTGTCTTTTCCTCATGTTCCGCAAAGACTGCCAGGTGCTGCTCCAGAAATGGTTCTCTTCGCGGCGAAACCGGCTCGTAACAGCTTCCTGACGCCTCTGTAGAGGATGGCTCTACTGTTGCGGTTGCGTATCAGCCGCGTCTCGAGCTTCCCGAGTAGAGCTGGCTCCAAATAAGGCAGGGGTTGATCCTGAACCGTCCGGGAGAGCCAATTTACGTTTTCTGTTTGAACCAAAATCTGCCGTACACGAACCCAAGCAGATCCCAAGACGCAAGCTCGTCGGCAAAGGCCTGGGCCTGGCCGTGAGTCAACAGGTTCTTTGGCAGCGCGACAAGGCTGCGGAAGGCACGGCCAATGCGGTGACGTGGGATCCCAAGGAAGTAGGCAACCGGCTCCCGAGTCTCCTTGTCCAGAAGGCCATGGGAGACTGCGCGCCAGAAGGCCCATCGTCTGTGATATTTGCGGGTGAGGCGCTCCACGGGGATAAAGTGGTAAACCGCAAGGTCAGGGATGTGTCTCCCATCCAAGCCTGCAGCCAGAGCGCGGCGAAAGAACTCGGCGTCCTCTTCCGAGAGCAGGCCCTTGTTCGTTCTACCCAGGCGAACAGAGTACGTGCCCACCTGTTCAAAAACGGTCCGGCGAACGACGGCATTGCCGCCGCTCAACATACCCACTTGTCCGCTGCTGTACCATCCGCGTGACTTGGGGGGGATGGCCCCGATGACGGCATGGTACCCCGGGGGCAACCAGTGTGGCGCCGGGGCCTGCCAGTTTGGCAGGTAAGGGCCGCCGATGAAGCTGACTGCTGGATCCTGGCACTCTCGCGCAATAACCTGGAACCAGTGCTCTTCGATTTCCTCGTCATCATCCAGCATGGCAATCCACTCGCCCGATCCTGCAGCGATTCCGGCATTGCGCGCATAGGATGACCCCTGGCCCATCTCGCAGATGTACTTCATGGGAAGAGTGGCCGATGGTTGCAGCGATCGGATGACGGCCGCAGTGTCATCCGGGCTGTTGTTGTCCACAACATAGAGATTGACTACAAGCCCTTCCGGAACAGGAGCTCGCATGATGCTGGCGATCGCCTT
>CAXTVC010000001.1:0-98819 GCA_964247615.1 uncultured Acidobacteriaceae bacterium | reverse complement strand
GCCGACCGTCCGACGAAACGGTATGTCTCCTGCATACTTCCGGTGATGGACCCGCAAACTCTGTCCTGTTCAGGGGCCAACTCGCTCGTAGAGACCCCGGAGCGTAGGGAACGTCCCCCACAGGTGACATGGGCCCTTGCGGGTCCACTCAGTATGATCGTGCACAAGACCGATGAGAAGCCTGCATTTCCTCTATCACGAGCTCCGGCCTGCAAAGAGTCGCTACTCCTACGTGACGCCGTGCGAAGAGTTCAACGCGCATTGCGAGCTCTTTGCCCGTCTCCGGGGCAGGGCAGCAGAGGACGTCCTTTCTCCTGAGGTCACCTTCGATGATGGCAACATGTCCGATGTCACCTTTGCGGCGCCTATCCTGGACCGGCACAGCCTGAGTGCGACCTTCTTTATCACCGCCGGGTGGACCGAACAGCGTCCCGGGTTCATGGCGTGGTCGCAGTTGCGAGAGTTGCACAAAGCGGGACATCGCATCGGTGCGCATGGCATGACCCACAAGCTCCTCACTGGATGCGCGCCTTCGGAGCTCAAGGGGGAGTTGCAAGATGCCAAGAAACGCCTGGAAGACGGACTGGGTACCGCCGTCAACACGATGTCGCTGCCAGGCGGCAGAGCCAATCGCCGGGTGCTGAAAGCGTGTGCCGAGGCGGGCTACAGGCAGATCTTCACCTCCGTTCCGCGAGCTGAAAACATGCAGGACACACCCACTACCGTGGGACGGCTCAACCTTTTAGGGGGAACGTCTGTTGAGTGGCTGGAGCGCGTGCTGGAGCCGAAGTCGGGCGCGCTGAGGAAGCTGGAACGCATCTCTCGCCTGAAGGACACAGCAAAGCAGGTGCTGGGCGATCGCCTGTACGCGCGCCTTTGGGCCATCGGCAACCGTCAGGAGCCGGAGACCCCCAGGGACGATGGGGCTGAGTTGGGGGCGTCGGGCCTGTGAGGGTATTGCACGTCATCAGTAGTGGCGGCATGTACGGTGCCGAGGCCGTCATCCTTCAGCTTTCTACGCAAATGGCAGAAGCTGGACACGGAACGAGCCTGCTCGGGGTCTTTGCGCATGCAGGGCAGCCCGCGCCGGAGCTGCACATGGCGGCGCTACGCGCGGAAATCTCCTCGGAACTGATCTTCTGCCGCGGCCAGCTTGATTTCGCCGTTCCAGGATCCCTCCGTGCCCTGGTCGATCGACTTGGCATCGATGTGGTCCATGCTCATGGATACAAGGCAGACATCTACACTTATTTCGCGTTTCGGGGCAGGAAACGGCCGGCGCTCGTATCAACATGCCATACCTGGTATGACAACGACCTCGCAGTACGTCTCTATGGCGCCGCAGATCGGTGGGTTCTGCGAGGCTTTGATCAAGTGATCGCCGTCTCGGCCGAGGTAAGGGAGCGCCTCCTGCGGGCCGGAGTGAAAGAAGAGAAGGTCCACCTCATTCAGAACGGGGTAACGGTACCCAGGTCCTTGCTTGCGACAGGGATGCGTTCCGGCGATGCACCCGGGCGGGTGAGGGTCGGTCTGGTTGGGCGGCTTGCCCCGGAGAAGGGAGTAGACCTGTTCTTAAGGGCATTGGCGCAGCTGCACGGACAGCATCCCGAGGCAGACTTTGTCGTTGCGGGGGACGGCCCGGAGCGAGTCTCGCTGACGGCACTGATTCAAGAATTGGGCTTACAGGATCGGGTGAAACTCCTGGGACAACAGAGCGATATGTCTGCCTTTTATAGTTCGCTGGATCTGCTCGTCTCCACCTCCCGCCAGGAAGGCTTGCCGATGGCGATGCTGGAAGGCATGGCTTCCGGACTGCCTGTAGTCGCAACAGCCGTGGGCGAGGTTCCCCGAGTCGTCCAGGATCGGCAGACAGGTCTTCTTGTAGCGCCAGAGTCGCCCTCGGCCATCGCTGCAGCCCTCGGAATCTTGTTGAACGACACAGAACTCAGGAAGCAGTACGGCGTTGCTGGGCGGCAGCGCGTCCTCGACCTTTTCTCCGCCGATCGCATGACTGCCGACTACGTGGCGGTTTACCGGCAAGCTTTATCGGGCAGAACGGGGCACGTGCAGCAGAGCCCGGGTGGTGAAGGTTGAGGTCGTCCCCTTCCCCAACGAGGGTCTTCATGATGGACCTTTGGGCAACCGTACCGTACTACACGGCTTACCTTTCCCGTGCGCTGATGCAACGCGGGGTGGAGGTCCAGATTGGGTCGATTACCTACTACCTTGACCGCGAGTGCTTCCGAGCGCGTGGGCTGGCCCTTCAACCAGGGGTGAGCGACGTCGTCGGCCAGCTCGACCTGCCCCGGACTACCCGTCGCATCCTCAAGCTGCTTGAAGGGGCTGCCAATCTCCTTGCATCCAGTCTGCGTTTTGCGTGGCGACCTCCGGGGATCGTGCACGTGCAGTTCCTGCCGCTGCTACGCTCGCGGTTGCCGCTGGATCTCTGGTTCGTGCGCTTTTGTCGAGGGCGCGGCTCCCGGCTGGTGCTCACCGTGCACGACCTCCTCCCCCACGATACAGGGCAGCAGTTCCGTGATCTGTACCGCGGGCTCTACGCGGAAATGGACGCCCTGATCTGTCATTCGGATCACGTCCGACTTCGCTTGATCGACGAGTTCGCTGTTCCGGAAAAGCGAATCCACGTCATTCCACATGGACCCTTCTTCTATGACCTTCCCGCAGCCGATGTCGGCTTTCCGCTTGCGCTTGGCGTGGAGGAGGATCAGCAGATCGTGCTCTGGCAGGGCATTATCTTTCCGTACAAGGGCGTGGATCTGCTGCTGACAGCCTGGAAAGAGGTGGAAACGCAATCCGATCGCGCGACCCTGGTAGTCCTTGGGACAGGGGATCCCGATCTGCTTGCTGCATTGGAGACCCAGGCCCGCGATCTTGGGCTGAAGCGGGTGCGCTTTGATTTCAGGTTCTGCTCGGCGGCTGAGCTGGTGGCAGCCTATCGTGCCGCGGCCGTTGTGGTTTATCCCTATCGGGCCATCACCACCAGTGGCGCACTGGCAACAGGTCTGGCGTTGGGCAAGGCCATTGTGGCAAGTGACCTGCCGGTTTTTCGCGAGTTGCTGGTGCATGGCGAAAGCGCCCTGCTCGTCGATCCGGGCGATCCCCGGCAGCTTGCCTTGGCGTTGCTACGTGTGCTGGAGGAACCAGCCTTGAGGGAGCACTTGAGCCAGACCGTGACGAAGATGCGCTTTGGAGATCAATCCTGGGAAGATATAGCCCAGGCCACGGCAGCTGTTTACGAGAGCGTGCTGGGCGCCTGAAGCCTACAGAGCGGCGTCTTCCAGGCGGATCGTCTGCCAGTCGCCCTGCTCCACACCCTGCCGAATCTGCTCCGGAGTCTTGCCCAGCTTGGTCTGCTGATAGGCGTAGACCGCTTGGCGCATGCAGGTTCCGCAGATAGCTCCATGCGTTCCCTCGAAGCAGGAGTGCAGCGACTTATGCCGCATCGCGCGATCGCAGCGGCAGTAACACGGTTGCGCGTAAAGCACCTCCTCGATTTTGGCCGCCATCTGGTATGCCGTGACCTGAAAGGGATGCGAGAAGTACTGACCCGTCAGCTGGTCACCCGCGAGCAGGGGGCCGTCCGGACGATGGGGAGCGACCGTGTAAAAGGCTGGGGTCGTGTCGGTCCCAGCCACCCAGTGGGCCGAACCGGCTACCGTCGCTGTGGCAAGAAGGCTGTAGCGGAGCCAGGCGTACATGCGCAAATTATCGCACCCGCTAACGATTCCTGGATGACACGTGCGTTGTAGGGCGCTTTGCGTATCGCCGAGTCAGTCTGGCCTGCACTCCTGCGCCGAGTAAGCGAAAAGCAAGCCCCGGTCGTCTATAAAGGTGGCATCGGTTGTGATGTGAGCCGGAGCGGTCGTGTGCCCGGACGCGGGATGGAGCGAGCAATGAAGATGGGCCAATGGATGAGGGGCGCGGCGTTCGGTTTCGCTCTGGCTGGAGGCGCGTGGGCGCAGCAGACCCCGAGCAGTACGCCCACCCAGCCGACGAAACCGCCGGCGACAACAGATGACAGCGGACCAGCCGACGCCAATGACAGCATCGTGCTGCCCAAGAAGAAGGACGATGCCGAACCGCCACCCCCACCTGCTCCCGCAGAGGAAAAGCCCAAGAACCCCAATGGCGACATCTACTCGCTGCGGGTGGATGTGCCCATTGTGAACCTGGATGTAGGCGTGCTGCTGGACAAGACGCGCCAGTTCGTTCCGGGGCTGAAGCCGGACAATTTCCTGGTCGTGGAAGACGGCGTGGAGCAACGGGTGCAGACCGTTCGCACGACCAAGGCACCGATTACGGCAGTCATGCTGCTGGAGTTCGCCGCAAACTCCTACTGGTTGATCAACGATATGCAGAACGCGTCCGTCGCGTTTTTTCGCACCTTGCAGCCAGATGACTATGTCGCGGTGGAGACGTTCGACATACGGCCGCACATCCTTTGTGATTTCACGAACAATCGCGATGTCGTGGCGCAGGCTATCAGCAGCCTCATGATGCCGGCCTGGCATGAAACCAACGAGTTCGACGCGCTCTACGAGACCATTGACCGGCTATCGCGGGTCGAAGGCCAGAAGTACATCGTCCTGATCTCCAGCGGCGTCGACACGATGTCCAAGCTCACGCTGGACCAGATGCTTGCCAAGGTGAAGTCAAGCCAGAACACCACCATCTTCAGCATCAGCACCGGGGGCATGCTGGCCCAGATGCGCAACGGAGGCGGTCCGCGCGAACTCACCTATCTGCAGGCCGACAACGAGATGAAGACGTTCTCCCAGATGACCGGCGGGATGTACTTCAAACCGGTCTTTCAGGGCGAGTTGCCGGATGTCTTTGCGCGGATCAGTGACTCGATCCGGAACAAGTATGTGCTGACCTACCGGCCTACGAACGCAAAGAATGACGGGTCTTATCGCAAGGTGAAGATCTACCTGGTCGATAACGAGGGCAAGCCGCTCAAGATGGCCGATGAAAAGGGCAAACCATTGAAGTACTCCATCGTTGCGCGCGACGGGTACAAAGCCAAGCTCCCCGTTGAGTAGCAGCCGGGAGCTACACCGGCTCAGCTAAGCCGGTGCAGCTCCGGATTCTGAATGGGGGCGAGGCACAGGAGTACCAGTCCCTCAAACAGAATGGTCCCTTCCAGTCGGACGGAAAGGGCGTGCAGGCGGTCAAAGTTCTTGTGCGCTGGCAGATCGGGAGACGTGCCCTGGACGTCACCGCCCAGTGTCAGGCGGTCCGTTTCCATATGCGGCAGTACGGACTGCTGCAGGTACAACGTGAGCGCCATCATCGACACGACAAGAACGACCTCTACCGCACGCACCGGATGGGAATCGTTGGTGGCCAGCAGAGCGAGCGTGAAGAACAGGTAAGCCGCGCCGGCAAAGAGCCCGATCCGGTGGAGCGCAAGCAGGGAGCCGCGCACAATGATCCCGGCGTAGTGCGGATCGGGCATGGTCTTGAAGGCCACGCTGGCTACCGCTAGAAAGAACACGATGCCTCCAACCCAAAGCGCGAGCGAGATCAGCCGTACGGCACGGAAGGTCAGCTTCATGCCTGGCGCTCACCGGCAGGCACGGGTTCAGGCGTAATGATCTCGCTGGCCGGCCCGTTTTTTGTCCCCTCGCTGCGGGCCAGTGTTCTGGCAAGAATCAGCTCGAACGCAGCCCTTGCCTCCCTGTAGTCGGACTCGGAGATGCGGCGCTGCAGACGCTCCGTCTCCAGGGCGAAAAGCTCCTCCTTCAGGACCTGTAGGAGTGTGTGCCCATGGTGGCTTTGGTTCGCAGGGTTCTCTTGCACGGCGGCTGGAGCCGGGGGCCAGGTCGGCTTCGCCGGCCGTACAGGCTGGGCGTCCCCGCGGTCACTTGCTGGTTTACGCAGCAGAATGCCAGCGGCGCCCGCCAGCAAAAGGGCCAGTCCGGCAAGGATCCACCACTTGTACTTGGACCACGGATCGCGGTCGCCACCCTCATTCAGCGGGTTGTTCAAGCCGCGGCCACCGGCGAGATCAGAATTGCTGATATTGGGAGCCGTCGCATCAGAGTTTGGCCCCGGGTTGGCCGTTGCGGCATTGGGAGCGCCGCCGCCAGCGCCCGTGTCAGCACCAGCTGCATTTTCAGGCAAATTGCCCGTGCCCGAGATCGAGAACTCCGGAGGATTTTCCGGGGTGACATCCTGGGCGATGTAGGTCTTCACGCCCGGCTTGCCGGCCTGCAGGGTCAACGCAACATGACCGGTGGGCGTCAGCGTGATGGACTGCGGTACAAGCACAGCAAAGGTCTTCACCGGAGCGGTCAAGTGCGGCGTAAACGTGAACTTGCCGGTGTAAGGAAGGCTGTAACCGATACCAAACTGCGTTTCGCCGGGGCGAATCGGGAAGAGAAAGCTGTAGTGGCCGGGGTCGGTCCGGGGTACGGCAGGAGTCTGGACGGGCATACCGCCCTGGGTGATGGCTCCAGTTCGGCCGATCAACGCCCCCTTGGGGAGGTAGAACTCATAGCCGTTCGGTCCAAACTGCGTGATCGCCGGGGCGGAGTTGTTCAACACCTGCAGCACTTCAACGATGTGCATCTCGCTCGGGGTCGCTTCGACGTGCAACTCCTGCACGCCCGTGCTGACGCCAGCAACCTGCGGAGCGGCGTCGTACACGGTCACATCAGCAGTGGTGTTGCCGGGCTGCACGGGGGTGAAGTAGGCGGCCTTCTGGTGGGTGACCCGGACCAGGTGCACGCCTTCGTCTGGCACTTCCAGCTTGAAATGCCCACGGGCGTCGGTGGTGGTGCGGGTCGACTCCTGCATCCCCTGCTGCAACTGGATGAGTACGACGTCATCGCCGGCCGAGGGCTTGCCGTTCGTCTTGTTGATGACGGTACCCGTGATGGGCTTGGCGGCAAAGGCGAGCGCTGGCGCGAAGAAGGCCAGACCGGCTGCAAGGGTGCAGAAAGTCCGAAGATTCCGAGAATTACAAAGGGAACGCACCCTATAAGGATACGTCACGGGTGTAGGAATTCAGCCTTCCTGCGGTGACAGGGTGTCCATCTCATCGAGGACGTGAGCGGCTTCGGCCTCGAGCGATTCGCGTTGGTGCTGGTAATCCTCTTCCGGGAACTTTCCAGCGCGGTACTCAAAATTCAGGTCGCGCAGATTGTCATAGATGACGTCTTTACGTTCACGCAGGTAGTCCAGCCGGGTTTTTTCGCGGACAGGGTTGAGCAGAGCGCCAGTCTGGGGCCAGAAGATGTAGGCGCCACAAACTAGCAACAGCAGAAGACAGGGAAGAATCGCTTGCATTTCCATAGAGGTGTACCCGGGATTCGTCGAAACCCGCTCAGGATATAGTTTAGTCGCGAGTGCGAAGGAGTGGGATTGCAGGCAAGGCAAGGATTGCAACGATATCTGCCGATGGCTTTTGCGGGACTGGCTCTGTGGGCCGGAAGTGTTCAGCCAGCATCCGCGCAAACAAATCTCCACACTGATCCGTTGAATCTGGATCCAACCGTGAAGCAGGGGTTCGATCACTTCTTCAACCTCGATTACGACGGGGCGCTGAAGATCTTCAACGGCGTCTCGGCCGCACATGCAGGGGAGCCCGCCGCATGGAACTACCTGCTCCTGATCACCATCTTCCGTGAGCTATACCACCAGGATCTGCTGGATACCACCTACTATGCCCACGACAGCTTTCTGGCCACCAAGCGCCAGGTCGACGTCCCCGGGGCGACGCGCGAGCAGATCGAGAGCCTGACCAACAAGGTGATCGACATGTGCGACGCGCGTCTGAAGGTCAATCCGAACGACAAGAACGCGTTGTTTGCCAGGGGCTATGCGAAGGGGCTGCACGCCTCCTTCATCACCCTCGCCGACCACGCCTACGCGGCCGCGGCACGGCAGGGTTACCAGGCCCGCAACGACTCGGAGGCGGTGCTGAAGCTGGATCCGCAGTATGCCGATGCCTTGATGGCGGTCGGCATTCAGCAATTTGCCGTGGCCAGCCTGCCCCGCGTGGTGCGCCTGATGGTGGGCATCATGGGCGTGGGCGGATCCAAGGAGAAGGGTTTGGAGATGCTGCGCGAAGACGCCGCACACGGGGTGCTCACCAGTGTGCAGGCACGAACGGCGCTGAGCCTGTTTCTGCGTCATGACGGCCGCTACCCTGAAGCGCTGGCGGTCCAGCGCGGTCTTGCCGCGGAGTTTCCCCGCGACTATCTGTTTCGGCTGGAGGTCGCCAACCTGCTCAAGGACGAAGGCCATGGTGCGGAGGCGATCGCGGAATACAAACGGGTGATCGCCGACGCGGCGAAGCCCGGGTACTTCACCGATCCGCGGCTGCAGATGGCCTGGTTCGGGCTGGCTGATACAGAGCGGGGCTATAACGACATCCAGGGCGCGGCGTATGGTTATGCGCAAGCCGTCAACCAGCCGGGCTGCAGCGACTGGCTGCGTAAGCGAGCCGCCCTGAATGCAGGGCAGATGTATGATTTGCTGCACAACCGCAAAGAGGCGGTACGGATGTACGAAGTGGCGGCTGCGGGTGGGGGGGATCAGACCCAGGCCGAGGCAGCACATCGTTATCTGAAGACGCCGTATGCGGGCAAGTGATGGAACCGCCGAACGGGATCGCTCGTATTGCGGGTGGAGGAGTCAAACGATGGCCTGTACTGGATGTGGGGAATCGGTAGCGAACGGAGCACGGTTTTGCAGCGTGTGTGGACGCGCAGCTACAACAACGGCGACGTATACGGCAGTTCCTCCGCCGCCGCCTCAGGGTTTTCTGATGCCGGCGGCCCCGCTGGACGGCCTCTATCGGCCACGGGAGCGGAGGGCAATCGCCGGCGTGTGCGCAGGCTTTTCCCAGAGATATGGCTGGGACCTCACGATTGTTCGGCTGGTGCTGGTGCTTTCCGTTCTGTTCGGGGCGGGCGTTCCGCTGCTTGCCTACGTCATTGCGTGGGTCATTATGCCGAACGGCCAGTTCGCCCTGCCGGCACAGGCCAGCACCGGCGGAGCCGGTAGCATGAGGGTGTGAGTTCCACCTTTCCCGCACCGCGTCCTCTTGCGTACCGCAACGAAGAATTAGAGATCTCCGGCGTCCCCCTGCAAAGCCTGGCCGAGCAGTTTGGGACGCCGCTTTATGTCTACTCGGCCGATGACCTTCGGGCGCGGGTTCAGATGTTTCACGGTGAGTTCGCCGCGACTGCGCACACTGTCTGTTACGCCGTAAAGGCGAACTCCTCGCTGGCCTTGCTGGAGCTGCTGGGCGAGCTGGGCTGCGGCTTCGATATCGTCTCCGGCGGAGAGCTGGAGCGGGTTCGCCGGGCCGCTCCGGACGCCCTTGGCCGAGTCGTTTTTTCCGGTGTCGGCAAGCAGGCCTGGGAAATCGACGCTGCCTTGCAGGCCGGGATCCTGCTCTTCAATGTCGAGAGCGAGGCCGAGCTGGATCTGCTGAGCCAACGGGCGGAGGCCCTGGGGCGCGTGGCCCCGTTTGCCCTGCGGGTCAACCCGGATGTGGCCGTCGAGACACACCCCTACATCTCTACCGGTCTGCGGGAACACAAGTTCGGCCTGCCGCTTGAGGCGGCGCGGAAGATCTATGCGCGATCGGGAACGCTGGGCTCGCTGCAGGCGGTTGGCGTCAGCGTCCACATCGGCTCGCAGATCCGGGACGTCCGGCCCTTCGCGGAGGCGCTTCGGCGTGTTCGAGCCCTGGTCGAAGACCTGCGGACGGATGGTCATGCGATCCGCTACGTGGATGCGGGAGGCGGTTTCGGTATCGAGTACGGACAGGCCGGCTTTGACCCGCTGGAACGGGTAAGGGAATACGCGGGGGCAGTCCAGGGCGCGCTCAGCGGCCTCGGGGTGCAGCTGCTGCTGGAGCCTGGGCGCTTTCTGATTGCCCAGGCGGGTGTCCTGTTGACCCGAGTCCTGTTCACGAAAGCAAATGGAACCAAGCACTTCACGGTGACCGATGCCGCAATGAACGACCTGATCCGGCCGGCGCTGTACGGGGCCCACCATGAGATCCTGCCGGTACGCCAGAACGGAGGTACCTCCCAGGTCGTGGACCTGGTAGGACCAGTCTGCGAGAGCGGCGACTTCTTCGCACGCGATCGCGCGATCGCTGGGGAGCCCGGGGACCTCCTCGCGATTCTGGACGCCGGGGCCTACGGGTTAAGCCTGAGTTCGAACTACAACTCGCGGCCCCGTCCGGCGGAGGTGCTCGTGGAGCGTGGGGCGGTGCGGCTGATCCGGCGTCGGGAGACCATGGATGACCTGCTGGCGCCTGAAATCCTGTAAGTGACGGGTCGCGGGTCTCTCGCGAGATCGCGCCGCCGGCGGTGCTGCCTTCGGACGCGCTCCGAACGGGCCGGCACGGGGAGTACAGTGCTAGAATCGGCAGCGACGGCGACACGCGAAGGGCTTGTTTTGTGGCCCGGCTGCCTTATCCAGGGCGCGGCAGCGGTGCCGTTCAGATTTTGAAACACTGAGGGTTGAACCAATGTCCGGCCATTCAAAATGGGCAACAATCAAGCACAAGAAAGGCGCTCTTGACGCCAAGCGCGGCAAGATCTTTACCCGGCTGATCAAGGAAATCATGGTCGCGGCCAAGGGTGGCGGAGGGGATCCTGACGGAAACCCACGGCTGCGTACAGCGATTGTCGCAGCCAAGGCCGAGAACATGCCGAACGACAACATCGCGCGCGCCGTGAAGCGCGGTACCGGTGAGATCGAAGGCGCGCAGTACGAAGAGATCACTTTTGAGGGCTACGGCCCGGGCGGCGTGGCCGTCATTGTGGATGTGCTGACGGACAACCGGAATCGGGCTGTGAGCGAAGTGCGCCATGCGTTTTCAAAGAACGGCGGCAATCTCGGCGAGTCCGGCTCTGTAGGCTACATGTTCTCCAAGAAGGGACTGATCATCGTTGCCAAAGACGCGGCCAACGAAGACAAGCTTACCGAGATCGTGCTGGACGCCGGTGCCGACGACCTGAGTGACGACGGGGACTACTGGGAGATCACGACGACCCCGAAGGATCATGAGGCCGTCGCCGAGGCTTTGACCAAGGCCGGCATCAAGCCGGAAAACTCCGAGGTCACTATGCTGCCGACGACCTACCAGAAGTTGGAAGGCAATCAGGCGGGCGCCATGATGCGCCTGCTGGATACGCTGGAAGAGCTGGACGATACGCAGAATGTGTACTCCAACTTCGAATCCGACGAAGCAGCCGTTACCGCCTAAGTCAAGATGTCCAAGGTAGACCGGAGGCCGCCAGCCAATGGCGGCTTTCGACTGTGAGGATCACGTGAACTATCCGAAACGGAGCCTGCTCGCGGCGGCAATCACCGCCACCACCTGCCTCTCCGCTGCAGCCGCGCAGAAGTCTGTCACCCTGCACGGTGTGGTGGTCGATGGAAAGGGAGCTCCCGTTGCCGGGGCGAATGTGACGGTGTACCGTGGCTCCACTGCCGTGACCGATCAGGTGGCGGATGCTGCCGGGGCCTTCACCTTTGAGGCTGCTCCCCATGAGTACCGCGTGGTTATCACGGCCGCTGGCTTTGGGACGCTACGCAGTGGGCGCATCCCGTTCACCTCGGGAGGCGTAAGCCGTTTCACGATGCTGAATTATGTCGCGACGGCCGAGCCTGTGCTTCCCGCCATGGTGGCGGACGCGTTGTCGCATACAGGCTGGGAGTATGGTGCGATCGCGCAGGGAGGCTTTGGTACCGAAGACCGGAGCGGCTACAAGTTCTTCCTGCTGGGCGGTCATGCCGGCAAGCTGCTGACCCCGGAGCTGGGCACCGGCCTGCTCAAGGGTGATTTCGAGTATGCCGTGGAGGTCTTCCCGTTCTGGCAGTCCTACACGCCGCGCTTTGCGAAGATCTCCTGCAGTGCCGACCCAGGCGCACCGGTAGGTTCCTACACCTGCAGCCAGCCCTACACCGTTGGCGGTACCTACACAGGCGTAAGCGTGACGCCCATTATCCTGCGCTGGAACTTCACCCACGGGGATCGCTGGATGCCCTGGGTACAGGGTGCCGGTGGCGTGGTCTGGACAAATCATAAGTACCCGGCCATCGGGAATACGAATCCTCTCGATACGGCAAGCAACGGCCCCCACGGCGACACCAGCGTGTGGAACTTTACCCCGCAGTTTGGCCTGGGGACCCACTACTTCCTCCGGCCCAGACGATCGCTGGATGTGAGCGCGAACGCGGTGCATCTGTCGTCGGCCAGCCTGGGAGACAAGAATCCGGGTGTTAACGCGAGTGTGCAATTCTCTGTCGGGTACACGTGGTGGAAATGAAGTTGTTCCACGCAGGCAGTCGCAGGGGAGAGTAAGAGCAGATTGGCTATGACGGACCAGGAACCCATTGTTGAGTGCGTACCGAATTTTTCGGAGGGTCTCGATCAGGAGAAGGTGCTTGCCATTGTGCGTGCCATGCACGTCGACGGGGTCTGCCTGCTCGACTGGTCGGCCGATGCAGACCACAACCGGAGCGTGGTGACGATTGCGGGTCCACCTGAGGCCGTGGTGGAGGCGGCAGTGCGCGGCGCAGGCAAGGCCTCACAGCTCATCGACCTGACCCAGCAGCAGGGCGAGCACCCCCGGATCGGCGCGGCAGACGTACTCCCCTTTGTTCCGGTGCGCGGCTTGTCGCTTGGACAGTGCGCCGTGCTGGCGCGCCAGGCGGGGATGGCCATCTGGCAGCGCTTTGGTGTGCCGGTCTACTTCTATGAAGCTGCAGCATCCCGTCCGGACAGGGTGAACTTGGAGGACGTTCGGCGAGGGCAGTTTGAAGGGCTACTCCGCGACGCGGTGAGGGACTCCACGCGGCGCCCCGATGTAGGAGGACCGGAGTTGCATGGGCACGCCGGGGCAAGTGCCGTTGGGGCGCGCAAGTTCCTGATTGCCTACAACATCTACCTGGCAGACAAAGAGGCCGCACATGGGGGAGCTCCCGACGTTGGGCTGGCTCGCGCGATTGCGAAAGAGATTCGCGCGGTCAACGGCGGACTGTTCGGGTTAAAGGCCATGGGCGTCGTTGCCAACGGCCGTGCCCAGGTAAGTATGAACATCACAGATTTCGCAAAGACGCCGGTGTCCCGCGTACATGCGACGGTGCAGGAGCTGGCGCGGCGGCATGGGGGCGCGATTGCGGAAGGGGAGCTGATTGGCCTCATCCCCGAAGAAGCCTATGAGCCAAACGCAGACTGGGTTCGTCAAATCGTTGGATTTGAGCCGGAGGAAAAGGTTCTGGAGCGCCGGCTCCGGCATCCACTGGCATGGCCATAACGCTTTCGATGAATTGCGTCATGGGGCATTGCAGGCAAGAATAGAGCAGCAGGGGCACGGGAGACCGCAGGACGCGGTACTTGGGAGCAAAAAGAGTGACGATTGGAACCGA
Organism: uncultured Acidobacteriaceae bacterium; assembly: GCA_964247615.1. Taxonomy (GTDB): domain Bacteria; phylum Acidobacteriota; class Terriglobia; order Terriglobales; family Acidobacteriaceae; genus Granulicella. Next base: position 85,391 of record CAXTVC010000001.1, on the reverse strand, counting down.
ACGAATCGCGGGACGTATAGGAAGATCGCTGTTGGCCGCTGCCATGGTGAGCACAGGGGCACATGCAGCGCAGTTGAGCGGTGATGCCCGCGCCTCCATACCCAAGGATGTACAGCAGATCATTGTGGTGGACTACCGGTCCATGCAGAACTCGCCCGCCGCGATGCAGCTCAAGGACCGTGTACTGCCACCTGAGCTGAAGCGGCTGGAGACAGCCCTGAAAACTTCCGGTCTGAAGGTGGATCAGGATGCCGACACCCTCGCCTTTGTCGCTTTTCGCAGCGAAAAGGGAACCCGCATCATGGGGGTGGCACAGGGACAGTTTCAAACCCAGTCCATCCTGAACTACTTCACAAAGAACAAGATCAAGACGACGTCCCTGCGGAATAACACCATCTATCCGATGGGTACGGCAGGCATGAGCGTGGTATTCCTGAACCAGACCACCATGGCCTTTGGAGATCGCGATGCCGTGCGGGCGGCGCTCGATGCGCGCGATGGACTGACGCCGAACTTCCTGCAAAATGGCGAAATGATGAACGAGATGACCACGGTGGACACGCGGCCCGTCTGGAGCCTGCTGGACCAGAAGGGCACGCAGACCATGATGCGCGGCGTGCTTGGCGAAGCGTCCCAGCTGGCCGATTACGACACGGTCAAGAACCGGATGAAGTCGGCACGGTACACGATGGACTTCGGCAACGGCGTGAAGTTCGATATGGCTGTGGTGATGTCTGATTCCGTAACCGCGGCGACCGCCGCGACGATCATGAAGGGTGTGATGATCCTCAAGAAGACGGGTGGGTCGCCCATCGAAAAGTCAGCCCTGGATGGGACAACGATTGACTCGAACTCGGGCACCCTCACCGTGGAATATGCCTCTTCCGATGGCCAATTCGCAACGCTACTCAGTTCGCCGCTCTTTCAGCAGGTCGTGAAATAGTTCTGACACGGCATACAGGAAGAGGGGCGGCCTCTATGGGCCGCCCCTCTTCGCTTTCTGACTTAACGTTGGTTGGGTAAGTGCTGCGTCATCTCCACGGCCCGTCCCTTTTTTGAAGGGTCTGGCGCGCACGCATCACCACAGCGCTTCATTACCGCGGCACGTAGGCGCGTAGCGAGTTCATCCGGGAAATCATAAGGCTGCTGGTGCCGGTAGATAGAAATCGTTTGCTGTGTCGTACTGACAACAACCTCACAGTGATGACATGCACCAAGGTGCTCCTTCACTTCCAGGAGGAGTTCGGGATCGATCTGACCGTCAAAGTAGTCGGTCAGCTTAGCTAAAAACTCCGTGCAGTTCACCGCTAGGCCTCTTTCTTCTTCCGGAAGTAGCGGCTAAGGCGTTCGCGCAGTTGCAGGCGGGCACGGAGCAGCCGCGACTTGACAGCGGGAACGCTCAATCCAAGCGCCTCAGCCGTCTCCTCGGTTGACAGGTTTTCGATGTCACGTAGGGTGAAAACGGTGCGGAAACCTGGAGGCAGACCGGCGATCGTCTTGCGCAGAATGTCGCCCAGTTCGGATTGGGAGAAGATCTGTTCTGGATTTGGCCGCCATTCGGCGAAGTCGCGAGGGATGGCCCCCTCTTCGGTCTCGACATCCTGATCCATGGAGACTGTCTTGGAGGTCTTCCGGCGGCGCAGGCGCATCAGGCTCTCATTGACCGCGATGCGTACCAGCCAGGTAGAAAACTTTGAGTTACCTTGAAACTGTTCAAGCTTCTGGAACGCTTTGAAGAAGACATCCTGGGTTATATCTTCAGCATCTTCGCGATTTTGCGTGATATGCAACGCGGTACGGTAAATTTGCCGGTCGTATTGGCGAACCAGCTGCTCAAACGCAGCCGTATCACCGGCCTTGGTCCGCTCGACCAAGGCAATGTCCGGATGCTGATCGAACGGGACGGGGGCGGTTGGGTGTACCTGCTCCTCGGGATTGATAATTGGTGTAGTGTGCGCCGCCATACCTCTCCAGTGTACTGGATGTGATTTCCCGGGCGGGGTAGCATGAGGACCCAAGGAAGGTGAAGTGCTTCGCTTGGCCGCGGATCGGTCTGCGTATCTTGTCTGATTCTGCAACCGGTCAGGGAGTTGGAATGTACTGCATCTGGGACGTAGAGTCTTTTCAGGGTGACACCATGAAGAAACGCCGGCTAAACCTTTTGGCACTTGTCGCAACGCTGCTTGTCGGCTACCCGGGACAAGCCGCTGCAGCAAAGAAGCATGTCATCGCGAGAGCCAGAGGGACGGCTTCGTTGCGGCATGCGGTTGCGCATACGAACGCGGCTCATGGCCATGGCCATGCCACCCTGCGCAAGGTTTCGGGCCGTGTTTCAGAGCGTTCCCCGGTGCGGGGAGTGCCGACCCGCCATGCCCTGGTGGTCCATGCGACCGCAGAATCCCGGCGCTTGAACGGCGCCTTTATCGCCTCTGCCACGCTGCGGCCCATGGCCCAGCAACTGCTGACGTCTCGCACCGTCGCTGCCTACAACGGGGTGCTGGCTTATGCCACAACCCATCCGGGAGAAGCGTCCGCCACAGCTAATCTGGCCATCGGTCATGCCTATGCGCTGGATCACCGCTTTGGCGATGCCGAGAGCGCCTTCCACACCGCGGCTGCAGGAGGCGAGGTGCTCTCCGACTACGCCGATTATCTTGGAGCCCAGGCCGCCGTCTCTGCCGGCCATCCAGGCGACGCCGTCACCCTGCTCGAGCATTTCGAGACACATCATCCGGACAGCCTCTTCGTGCCGCAGGCGCCGGTGCTGCTGGCCACCGCGTACCTGGCGCAGAACGATTCCGCCAATGCGCTGCGGGTGCTCCAACCGTTGCAGGCCGGGGTGCTGGGGTCGCATCTCGACTTCCGATCCACCCTTGCCCGGGCGTACCAGATGTCCGGCAACACCGCATCGGCAGCCACCTTGTACCGGGGTATCTACCTGAATGACGCCCTGACCAACGAAGCAGGCAATGCCAAGTCACAGCTTGCTGTGATGAATGCGGCCCTGACTGCCGGGGAGCGCAAGCAGCACGCGGACGCGATGTTCAACGCCAAGCAGTATGGCGAAGCGGCTATCGAGTACCGTGCGCTGCAACAGAATGAAGGCACACTCACCCAGGCTGATCGCGACGCTTTGGAGATCTACGCTGCCGTCTGCGATCTGCGGCTCAAAAAGCTGACCCGGGGCGACGTGGATCATCTCCCTGTCACCAGCGACGACACGGCCGCATTGAAGATGTACCTGCAGTCAGAGCTTGCCCGCAACGAGGGTAACAGTGCGGAGCACGACACCCTGGTCCAGACCATGCTGACGCAGTACCCGAACAGCCGCTGGCTGGAAGAGGCCCTGTACTCCGGCGGCAACATGTACCTGATCAAGCGGGACCCGGCCCACGCCGCTTCGGACTACGCGGCCCTGGTCAGCCATTTCCCCCACAGCACCTATGCGCCCAGCGCCCACTGGCGTGCCGCGTGGCTGGACTATCGGCTGCGCCACATGCCCGACGCTGCACGCCTGTTCGACGAGCAGATCACCAGCTACCCGGGTGGTACCGAAATTCCGGGAGCGCTGTACTGGCGCGGTCGTCTGTATGAAGACGTCGAAAGCAATCCTGGGCAGGCGCTGAACTACTACAAGACGCTGAACGCCGCGTACGTCAACAGCTACTACGCGATGCTGGCGCGCGGGCGCCTGGCGGCGCTGGGCACGCATGCAGGTGTAGAACCCGCTCCTGCGCTGGCATCCGTCCGTGCCGTGGAAGACCCGCACCTCATCGACGCCGTGCCGCAGGACGACACGCACCTTATCAAGGCCAAGCTCCTCGCCAACGCTGCTCTGAATGAGTACATCCGCCCGGAACTACAGCTGAGTCCAACCTCCGGTCAGTGGGGTGCACTCGCAGAGGCGCAGATCTATCAAAGCTTCGGTGAGAACGCCCGGGCGCTGCAGGCGATGAAGCGCAGCAAGGTCCCATTCTTTTCGCTGCCGGTGGCCGAAGTGCCGACCGCGTACTGGCAGCTCGTGTTTCCGAGACCCTACTGGCCTCAACTGGCAAGCGACGCGCAGAGTCAGGGTCTGGATCCTTACCTTGTCACGTCTCTTGTGCGCCAGGAATCCGAGTTCAATCCGGGAGCTGTCAGCCGGGCCAACGCCTACGGCTTGATGCAACTGCTGCCTTCCACCGGCAAGATGCTTGCCAAGCAGCAGGGGGAGCGTCATTTCAGCACGAACGAACTCTTTGACCCGGCCGAGAACCTGCGTCTGGGAACGGCCTATCTGCGCCAGAACATCGACCACTACGGTGGTCAGGTGGAGTACGCCCTGGCCGCCTACAACGCGGGTGACGCCCCGGTGCGCCAGTGGATCGCCAGTGGTGATTACAAGGACGTGCCGGAATGGGTTGAATCGATTCCGTACACGGAGACTCGTGACTACGTGCAGGGCATCATGCGCAACCGTGAGGTCTACCGCGCGGTGTATGGCGGACGGTAATGGCGTGCTAGCCGCGCCTTGCCGCGGGTGATCGTGTCGAACCCCTATCAGGCGCTCGTTCCTCCTGTGCTGCCCATCGATGCGCTCCTGCCAGAGGTGGCGCAGTCCCTCCGACGCAGCCGCAGTCTGGTCATTGTGGCGGCTCCCGGGGCCGGAAAAACCACCCGCGTTCCACCGTTACTGCTCAGTCTTGTGGCGGGCGAGGTGCTTGTGCTGGAGCCGCGCCGTATTGCCGCAAGGCTGGCCGCAAAGCGCACGGCCGCGGAGCGCAACGAGCCGGTCGGCGAGACCGTCGGCTACCAGGTGCGCTTCGAAGAGGTCAGCGGGCCGCACACCCGTCTACGCTTCCTTACCGAAGGCGTGCTCACGCGTCGCCTGCTCTCTGATCCGGATCTGCGCGGCATTGATGCCGTGGTGCTGGACGAATTCCATGAGCGCCATCTCGACACCGATCTCGCTCTGGCGTTGCTCAGACGGCTGCAACGACGCCGGCCGGAGTTCCTTCTGGTCGTGATGTCGGCCACGCTGGACGCCGCCCCCATTGCAGCGTTCCTTGGCGACTGCCCCGTGCTGCGCTCCGAGGGCCGATCCTTTCCACTACAGATCCGGCACCTGCCCTACGCCGCACTGCCGCTCGAGAAACAGGTTCGAGGCGCGCTGGGGGATCTGCTGACCGCCGGGCACTCCGGCCACGTGCTTGTCTTTCTGCCTGGGGCGGCAGAGATCCGTCGGGCGATGCGAGAGTGCGACGGGGCGGCCCGCGCTGCGAACGCCCTGCTGCTGCCCCTGTATGGGGAACTTTCCCCGGAGGAGCAGGATCGCGCGATCGCTCCCAACCCTCAGCAGAAGATCATTCTGGCGACCAACATCGCGGAGAGTTCGGTGACCATCGAGGGTGTCACGGCCGTGATTGATAGCGGCCTCGCGCGATCCGCCGCCTACTCCCCGTGGAGCGGTCTGCCCACGCTGCAGGTCGTTCGCATCAGCAAGGCCTCTGCCCTGCAGCGGGCCGGCCGCGCGGGGCGTACCGGCCCCGGTCTGGCCCTGCGGCTTTACCCGGCTGAGGACTTCGCGCAAAGGCCGGAGCACGACACGCCGGAGATCCTGCGCAGCGATCTGAGTGGGCTGTGCCTGAGTTTGCGAGCGATGGCGCTCAGTGGGCCGGGGGAGCTTGACTGGCTGGATCCTCCGCCGGATACCGCCGTTGCGCACGCAGAGGCCCTGTTGCATCGCCTTGGCGCGGATGGAGACGACGCTCGCCGGCTGGCACGTCTGCCCCTGCCGCCACGGCTCGCGCGCATGCTCCTCGAGGCAACGGAAAGGGATGTCGCCGAGAAGGCAATCGGCGCAGCCGCCCTGCTGGGTGCAGGAAGTCGTTCTGACCACACAGATCTGCTCACTGCGCTTGATGCCCCACTGGACGGGAACGCCGAACGCCAGAGGCGCCAACTCCGAGGCATCTTACGCAGCCAGCTCAAAGCCCGAACGCGACCTCCTCATGGGAGCAAGGGAGACGAGGACGCTCTGCTGCTCGCCGTCCTGTCCGGGTTCCCCGATCGGGTCGCGCAACGGCGGGCAGGGAAGCATGTGCTGCTCATGAACGGTGTCTCTGCTGAACTGACCGGCGAGCCGCCGGCGCACGAATTCATGGTGGTGCTGGATGCGGAGGTGCGGTCTGACCGGCCCATGCCGCTGGTCCGCATGACGGCCCGGGTCGAGCCGGAGTGGCTGCTCGACCTGTTTCCCGAGCAGGTGAGCGAAGCGGTCGCTCTCGTGTGGAATGACGCTGCGGAGCGAGTGGAGGCGGTGAGCTCCCTGCGCTACGGCGCGCTGGTGCTGGAAGAGTCGCGAAGCGGGAACGTAGAGCCTGTCGCCGCGGCCGCTATGCTGGCCGAAAAGGCCCTGCAAGCGGGTGTTGAGCGCTTTGTCGACGCCGCAGCCCTTCAGCAACTGTCGGCGCGCATCCTCTTCGCCGGCGCCACAGAGCCGGAGCCCGCGGATGTCCTCACAGAGCTGAGTACCGGACTGCGCAGCTTCAGTGAGCTTCGCGAGGCTGCACAAGACTTGCTCCCTCTGCTGGAAGCACGGGCAGGAGTGCCCCTCCGCGACATCGCGCCGCTAAATCTGCGCCTTTCCAACGGCCGCTCCACCAAGGTGCATTACGAACTCGGCAAGCCTCCCTGGATTGCCTCCAGGCTGCAGGATTTCTTCGGTATGGGGGAGACACCGCGGATCGGCCCGGAGCGCACGCCAGTCGTGGTGCATCTGCTCGCGCCGAATCATCGCGCCGTGCAGACCACGACCGACCTGGCAGGCTTCTGGGTGCGGCTCTATCCGCAGGTGCGCCGAGAGCTCATGCGCCGCTATCCCAGGCATGCCTGGCCTGAGAATCCGGTGCTGTCTGTACCCGCCGGCAAGGGGACTGATCGAGCGGGGTAAGCAGGCAAGCGCTCGGGTGTCAGACCGCTGCGCTGCTTTGTGACTGGGCCAGGAGCGGAGACGCATCCTCCATGGCCAGGGGCGCGCTTCTGAGCACACCCACTCTCGAGATAAGAAGCGCCACAAGAACATGCCATGTGCTCATGACGAACAGGACCAGGGTTTCGGGGGGGTAGTTTGCTGGAATGTGAATGCGCAAGGTGAGTCCTTGGATCCAGCGTAGAAGCGGACCAAGGCAGACACCATCGCACTTTCTAGGCATGGGCCGGGGCATTGGTGACCTGAAATCGGGCACCGTCGGTACCGTGTGCTGTTTCCGGGCTTGGGGCGTACCCCTCCCCTGATTTATCGCATAATCTTCAAACGAAATGACTTAGATCCGGATACCTACCGTCCTCCCCCGTCGTGATCCGCCGAGGCTCGCGTGAGGTGCTGCTCTATCCAGCGTAGATCAGCGGGGCCTAATTTCATGCAAACCCGCGAGTTCTTGAAGCGCAGAACAGCGCCACTGTTGCAGGAGACATCGCTGCAAAACTGCAAAAGCCGAAGACCAAGGTCTCCGGCTTTTGCGCTGATCACTGTAAAGCTGCGTTAGAAGTTGTAGTGGACGGAGAACTGAACCTGCCGCGGCTGCGAGCGAACATCGGTGATCTGGCCGAAGTTGGAATCAGAGACGCCGTTATCCGGGTTGTTATAGCTGGCGATGTTGAAGGCATTGAAGAAGTCGGCCCGGAACTCGACATTCTGGTGCTCGGTAATGTCGAACTGCTTGCCGCCTGTGAAGTCCATCTGGTTGAAGGCAGGTGTGCGTTCAGATCCAACGCCAGCGGTGCCGAACTGCTCGAAGTTTGGCGTCCCGTAAGCGCAAAGACCATTGTCCACACCGCTGGCACACCCGGCCACCGACGGCCCAGTGCCGAACCAGTGTGCTACGCTCCGGTTTTCTACGTTCAGCTTGCGGTAGTGATTGGCACGCGAGGCCCGGTTCAAGGTGTTGGTTGTGTTCGAGGCGTTGATGGTCACCGGGAGACCGGTGTAAGCAATCGCCGCTCCTGTGATCTTCCAGCCGCCAACGGCCTCGTCCAGCAAGCGATTCATGTTCGATCCATACCGACGGCCGCGGCCAAAGGGCAGGGCATAGATGGCTGTTGCGCTTGCATTGTGGCGTGTGTCAAAGCCACTCGGACCGTAGTCGCCATGACCGTTGTAGGCATCCTGCCAATACGCACTGGCACCATTTACGTTGGACACGCCAAAGAACCCGGGGTTATTGGTCATGGCCTTAGAGAAGGTGTAGTTGATCTGATATTCCAGACCAGCGCTTTGCCGATGGCGGAACTGCAACTGCGCGGCGTTGTAGTTCATCATGGATTCCGTCTGGGTTTCCACGATCGCGCCCGTGTTGCCTACCAGGTTGGCGTACGGTGCACCGGTTCCGAGAGCCGCGCCAGAAGCGTCGTTGGCGATAGCCTGCGCGAGGGTGATCTGGTTGGCCGCTCGTGCATCGATGAGGTGCTGACCTGTCTGGCCGAGGTAGCTGACCCCAATCGAGGTGTTATTGCTTAGCTGGTATTCGGTACCGAAGTTGAACTCCTGAATAAAGGCCGACTTCAACCGTTTGTCCCAGGCACGCAGGGTTGTGGCCGAGGTCGCCGCCGTGAAGCTTGCGGGCAGAGCCGTCGCAGTAGCGGCAGGGTTTCCCGAGGAGGTGGCCGAAGCCACAGCGCCCTGATAGATATACGAGGGCTGGAAGGGTGGGTTGAAGTTCAGGCGCAGGTTGGCGCCGGTACCTTCCAGGTAGTTGGTGATGCCGTATCCACCGCGAACGACAAAGCGGGGCTTCGCCTGGTAAGCGAATCCAAGGCGGGGCATGAGGTTCGTATAGACCGGGTCATACAGCGCGTGGCTGTCGCCATACACAGTGGCCGCTTCCGCGGTACCGGCATAGTAGTACCTGCTTGTCGCCAGGTCGACGTTGGCCTGCTTGTCATGGATCTCGTATATGGGCTGATCGTACTCATACCGAATCCCCAGATTTACGGTCAGCTTGTCGCTCGCCTTCCAGTCATCCTGCACAAAGCCTGCATCGCGGTACTGGCGCTGACCACTGCGGCCGACGTTGGCTGCGACCCCGGCGTAGTACACGTTGCCTGTGACGAAATCAGAGATCTGCTCGCCGGTGTAGGCACCGGTGTACTCCTGACGGCCCATGACACCGTCGTTACCCGGGTAGAAGTTGTTCTGCTGGTAGCGGAGGATTTCCACGCCCGCACGAACGGTGTGCTTGCGGAACTGAAACGTGATGTTGTCCCCGTACGTGAAGGTGTTGTCGATGAGGCTGCTGCCGCCGCCGAACGTGCCCAGGCTGGTGAAGTAGGTCTGGTTCGAGACGCCCTGGCCACCCTCGTCGAAATCCTGGAGGGTGAATCCCGGGTATGGTTGCGCGTAGTTGATGCCGACCTTCGCGTTTCCCGTGGTGCCAAAGGCACCGGTCAGGTCATTCGGCACGCCTTGCGTCCAACGTACCCGCGACCAGCCCGCACGGAACTCGTTCACGATTGACGAGGAGAAGGTATGAATCTCGTTGATCGCGATGCCCTTGAAGGGATAATCACTGGTCGTAGGAAAGGTGATGAGAATGGGCGTGTTCGGCGTCTTGTCCGAGGCCTCGCCCTGCGAGTAGCGGCCCATGATGCTGTCATGCTCATTGAGCTTGTAATCGATCTTGATGTCGCCCTGGTCGTTGCGCACGGTGTTCTTGAAACCACCGATGTAGTTGTTCTGACCCAAGCCATCCGTGGCTGCCTTGTTCGGCTCGGGATATAGCTCAGGGTGTGCAAACAGGAATTGCGCGACCGGGTTCGTGATGGGGACCTGATTGCCGGCGTAGGGGACCAGACCGCTGCCTGCAACGTAGTGGTACAGCTGCTTCGGAATGGCAGAGAAGTCACCCGTGCGCCATGCCATCGGAATGACGCTCGCATTCTGGGTACCGCCGGTCTGGTAGCGCGCTGCCTCGTAATCCACAAAGAAGAACAATTTGTTCTTGATGATGGGACCGCCGAGCGTGCCGCCGATGATCGCCTGCGTGAACGGCTGCTTGGCTACACCGGCGAAGTTGTTCGCCCAGGAGTTGGCATCCAGGTTGTAGTTCTTGAGGAAGCCAAACACCGATCCGTGGAAGTGGTTGGTGCCGCTCTTGAGAACGGTGATCACGTCGCCGCCGTTGACGTTGCCGTACTCGGCGGGGGCGTTGGAAGTGACGACGGTGAGGTTCTCGATGGCGTCCGGGCTGGGGTTGTAGCCGATGACGTTGTTGATCGTCTCGTTGATTTCAACGCCGTCCAGCAGGTAGTTATTGGTTTGGTTGCGGTTGCCATTAATGGAGACCTGACCGCCCTGGTTGGTGTCGCGCTCGATGGCATTGACGCCGACCATCTGCGTTGGCTGAGTGGTCACCGCACCCGGCAGGAACTCCGTGATGGAGGAGAAGTTCCGATCGTTGATCGGCATGTTCTGGATGGTGTTCGCGGTAAAAGTGCCAGAGATCGTCGCGTCTTCGGTGTTGAGGATCGGCTGCAGATTCTCATTCACGTCGACCGTCTGCGTGGAACCAGCGGCGCCCAGGTGGGCGTCGATCTTGGCGACCTGGTTGACTTCCAGGGTGAACGGAGCGGAGGCGTAGTTTTGGAAGCCGTTGCTCTTTACCGTGACAGTGTACTGCCCGATCTGCAGGAAGCGAATGGAGTATTCGCCCGAGGCGTTGGCCGTGGCGCTTGTCTCAACGCCTGTCGCCGTGTTCTTTGCGGTGACATTTGCATTCGGCAGGATGGCCCCGGAGGCATCTGTCACGACGCCATTGATTGTTCCGGTGATGGTCTGTGCTTCGACTGGGGAAGCGGCCACGATACAGGCAGCAGCGACAGTCAGAATGCCGAGAGAATGAACACGTCTGGGGCGCATGAGGAACTCCTAAGGCAGAACGGATAAAGAGACAGAATGATCGAATGGGGCGCACTCGATCACTTTTGTAGGTTGAATAACCTGACTTTAACCTCCCGATCCCGTCTTTTCAAGAGCGGAGAAGGTTCCACCCGACATGAAATGTCGTGAAATCGGTTTCAAATGCTGTCTTTGGCCTCCCTGCAGGGCAAAACGGCCCGACCCGGGGCCTGAAGGTGTCGTTCCGCGATAGAACGCCTGTCCCTAGCGCTTCACTGTCCGTCAGCCCTTGCTTCACTTCGTCGTGGAAGCCTGCCAGTGGTAGTCGGCGAGTACATCACCCTTGACGCTTACCAGCAGCATGGCAGAGCGACCTGCCGCCAACGTGCCGGCAAATTGCCTGCCGCTACGTACGTCGGTGAAGCGTACGGCGGTCGTCCCTGTCTCGGAGGAGAGCACATAGAGCGTTGCCTCGGGCAGACGTGTAGGGCAGATCAGAACACCGGGCGTGGCGAGATCGGCATGGTAGGTCGCAGCCACGCCAGCCACCTTGAGGGCGTAGGCGTACACGGCTGCGACGCTCTCGATGCGGCTGTTCAGTTCCACCGGAAGCGTGGAGAAGAGGATGCGTCCCTCCCCAAGGCGAATCTCTGACCAGGTGGCCGCGTTCGGCAGGGATGCCTTGTCCAACGTGGTGGTCTTGAGACCGGTGTATTGCAAGGGAACTGCCCCTGTGGGGAGCTGGAGTGTCTCCTCGCGTCCCTGCAGGCCGGTGAGTGTGTAGTCCAGGCCGAGCGCCCCCGCCCGGTTGTTCGGATGGAGATGCTCATCGGCACTGAAGGGGCCCGAGATCAACAGCGTCGCACCCGCGCGCACCTTCGCTTCGATGTCGCTCCATGCCTTGTCGCTTAGACCGTAGGCGGAGGGCAGAAGGATGAGCTTGGGAGAGCCCAGCGTCTCGGTCCCGTGCTCAGCGACCGCATAGGCTTCGACGCGGTTGTAGTAGTAGAGCGCACGGACGGCGGTCTGCTGGGCCTCGAGTGCCTGGGCGTTGTATACGGAGAGCTGCAAGCTTTCCGGCAGAACGATGGCCACCTCGGGAAGCTTGAGGCCTGTGGCATAGGGAGTTGCTGCCGTAGCAAACGCGCCGAGATCCCGCATGAGGCCTTGCCACACCTTGGCCGAGCCATCACTGCGCTGCATGCCGAAATCCACCTCGCGATCCCAATCCCACTGCAGTGCACCGGAGCTACCGGCGGCGAAGCCCATGATCCACTTGCGCTCTTCGATGGCCGTGCCGGTGAGCTCGTCGTAGCGCCAGCCCCCATCGGGGTTCCACGCGGGCTGATAGCCGGTCTCGCCGGTGATGTTGGGGAGGCCCACGCGCTTGGCAACGACCGAGTCCCACAGCAGCGCGTCGTCGTTCCAATAGGTGTGATTGGTGGTGAAGGACACGCCGGCCGTGGCATAGAACTGGTTCAACACGCGATTGGTCACGCCGCCTTCATCCTGCCCAACGTTTACGAGTTGCGTGCTGCCCGCGCCGCGGATGGTGGAGACCATGCCGTGCACCCAGCCGGAGAACATGTCCTGGGCGAAGAGGTTGTAGTCGAAGGCCCGCACCTCGTTCGGGTTGCCGTAGCGGTCATAGGTGATTTCACGCAGCGTGGGCAGGGGTACTTCGGGGAGGGCACGGAGGCTGTCCGGCGTGACGCGCCAGGCGTCGGCAAGGGCTTCGGTGCTGGGGTAACGGCTCCCCAGCCAGGTGTGCCACGCGGCGAGCTCGGCCGGGTCGTTGTTGGGGACGTTGCCGTGAAAGATCAGGCGCGGGTTGGAGAAGGAGGGCTCGTTAATGAGGTCGTAGCAGAGCCAGGGAAGACGCCCGAAGCGGTGCACCACCGAGAGCACATAGCCGTACTCCGTTTTGAGTGCGGCTGTGTCGAGGTACGGATTCGGAGGTGCAGTTCCTGCCTCCGGGTCGCCGCCCTGTTTTGGCTTGGTGTTGTCCGTGTGCGGGCTGAAGGCGAAGAAGGTGAAGTTGATCGCGATGTTGTGACGGTGCGCCGCCGCGAGAAAGCCTTCGAGGTTGCGCAGGAAACGTTCGTTGGCGTGGCCCGTGACCGGGTCGAGGAACTTGCCGTAGCCATCCCAGACGCCGGTACGTACGAAGTTCACGTTGTGACGCTGCATGTCGGCGAAGTCACGCTCCCAGATGGCTGCGTTGCGCGGCCCCGAGAAGTCCCAGCCGTTGGCTTCAGTGGAAAAGTAGTTAACACCGACGGGAAAGAAGGGCTTGCCGCCGAGGGTGAGGAAGTCGCCGTGGGTGCCCAGGCCGTTGCCCTCCTCCAAGGCGGTGAGGTCCTCGACGTAGAAGCCGTTTTCCGCGAACTCCTGCGGCGTGGCGTCGCCCGCGCGGGTCCAGGTTGCGACCAGGGTATAGAAGCCTCGTGCGAGTGGCTTACGGAAGGCCACTGCCACGTCTCCGTTGGCCGTCAGCGCAACGGTCTTACTTTCGAGGACGTCCTTGCCGCGTCGAAGCTCTATGTGGGCTTCACCGCTGGCCTCGGGGGAGGCTGCTCCGGGAGGTCGGGGCGCGCGGTGGTGCAGCGTGATGGCTGGCAACTCTCCCGGACGAAGGGTTGCATATTGGGCTTCGACGGTCAGGTGCGTCGCCCCTTGCATAGCGTAGTGTGCACAGGCCGCGAGCAGTTTGCCGCCATCGGCTGTGTCCCAGTAGCCAGCGACGGGGTGAAAGGGCAGGGCAACGATGCGCGTTCCGGGCATGCGGGCTTCCGCGCCGCTATCGGCCACGATGACGGGAGCGGCAAGCCGCGTGCCATCCGGCGCCTCCAGGTAGCCGAGCCCATCCAGGCGTCCCTCCAATACATAGACCTGCTGCACGGGGATGTTTACCGAGGGAAGAAAGCTGTAGCCGGTGCGCCAGGCGAAATGCGCCCCCGCGGTAAGGGCAGGGACGGGATAGCTGTGGCGAAAGCCGATTGCATGGCTGTAGCTGTCCTGCGGTGCTTGCGGCACCCACGCAGAGGTCCCGTCACCCGCGACGGGAACGCGCAGGGGCTGCCCCCCGAGGACCAGCAGATTGCCTCCACCTCTCAGGTAGTGCTCGATGGAGGACCATGCCGCGGCGGGAACCGCGGAGCCATAGGGCAACACCAGCAGAGGAGCGTCTTTGAGCACCTCAGCCCGCTGAAGGGCAGGGAGATCGGCGAAGACGGCTTCGTTGCCCAGTGCGGCCTTCAGTGTGTTGTGGGAAACAGGCTCGCTGTCGATGGTCGGGAACCCGGCTTGCTCGAAGACGACGGGCGTGTGTTTCCCGGTCGACTGGGCAGGTGAACGCACCGCCACGGCAGACAGCACGACAAGCAGCAATCCTTGCAGAACTCGATCGGTACGCATCCGGTCTCTTTTTCCTGGAAGCACAATCCCTTCACACCCTTCGACGAGCTCGCTGCAGTCGACGAGTGGAGGAGTGCCCGGAGGGGGACTTGAACCCCCACACCCACCGAAGGGCTACGGATTTTAAGTCCGCTGTGTCTGCCGATTTCACCATCCGGGCATGGTTGGTGCTGCTAGCGTGATCGTACCGTATTCCTCGTAGCTGATGAACGTCCTGCACGAGGCTCCTAGACCTCGCTGGCGGATGAACCTGCCGTGGCAGAGGGCCGTGCCGCAGCCTGTATGGCGACGGCGCTGAGGACCAGCACGGCAAAAGTGAGGGCCGGAACCAGCAGGCCTATCCGGAGAGAGCCAGCAGCTGTCGATAGTGCGCCGGTAAGCCATGGGACGATCGAAGCTCCTACGCCGGCAAGCACGAACACGGCCGTCGAACGATAGTTTGGCAGGGTGATCGACAGGACATAAGGGTAGAGCGGCCCAAGGCCGAAGCCACACACGAGGCCCGCTACCGGGATCACCGTGCGGCTCGGGACGAGCAGTAACAGTGCTGTTGCGAGTCCGACAGCGAGGAGATGCAGCCTGCGGACCGAGCGGGTGTGTAACCACGCCGCGCCCCGGAGCGAGTGCGCGGCGCGGCTGAGCAAAAGGCCGATCCAGAAGGCCGAGTTCGCCGAGACCGCGGTGCCTACACCAAGCGTGGTTCGCTCGGCAAACGTGGTCAACCAGCTGCCGATGGCACTCTCCATGCCAACGGTTGCTGCTGCAAAGACCCCAAAGCGCAAGGGGGCCCAGGTGAGTTTTGGGTTCGCGCCGGCAGTCGTCCGTGGTGCGAAAGGCTGGGGCAGAAGGGACACCAGGCCGATCGCGACGGCCGTCAGCGCAAAGACCACGCCCATGGACCGGTAGAGCGTAGCGATCGAGAGCACGCGCAGGGAGTGCAGGGCAAGGACAGGCGAGAGGCAGGCACCGGCAGCCCACAGCAGGTTGAGCCGGTTGAGGTCCAGGTCGGCCTCCGCGGGGGAGGCCTCGCGTGCTCGCAGCAGACTGATGGCCGTCATGGTGAGGCCGAGGCCGACACCATAGACCAGATACAGCAGCAGCAGGCCCACCGGGCGGCGGCCGGAGAGGGCAAACAGGCTGAACGAGGTCAGCGCAAGGCCGGCCGCGGCAGCGCGGTCCAGCCTGCCGCGCGCGAACAGGGCGCCGCTGGTAGAGCCGCCCCATCCCGCCAGGAGAAGCAGGCCCCCTCCCCTGTCAGAGAGCTGCCACTGCGCGAGTGTGGCCGGCAGCGTTGCTCCCAGCAGCGCCGTACCGACGCCGGTGAGCAGAAATGCAACGGAGCACAGCCGATGACGTGCCCCTGTGTTCACGGCTTGGCTCGGGGTGGCTTCGCCGCAGGTGGAGCGCGGGTGACGGACTCACGAACGATCAGCTCAGGATCGACCTGTATCGTTGCGGGGCCGGTCTGGGTGGCCTGTGCGGCTTGGTTGCCGATACGCCTGATCACCGTCTCCGCCGCCAGCAGACCCATATTGCGCAGGGGCTGGCGCACAGTGGTGAGGCTGGGATTCTGAAAGGCGGCAGATTGAATGTCGTCAAAGCCCATCACGGAAACATCCTGTGGAATCTGCAGACCGGCTTCGTGCAAGGCGCGTACCGCGCCGATCGCCGAGATGTCGTTAAAGGCAAAGATGGCGGTAAAGGGCGTGCCGGCGGCAAGCAGGCGTTTTGCCGCCGCGTAGCCCGGTTCGTGCGTCGGGGTGTCCCCTTCGAGCTGCGCGACCAGGCTTGGATCGATGGCGACGTGATGCGCCCGGGCCGCAACCTGAATGGCTCCCCAACGGGCCTCTGTGTCTGAAGAGAATGCCTGTCCCTTGATCACAGCGATCCGCGTGTGACCGAGACTGGCCAGGTAGCCGATGGCAAGTTCGGCAGCGCGCTCGTGATTGAGGACGATGCTGGTTACGCCCTCATGGGCGTCCGGGCAGGAGATCGTCACGGTGGGCAGCTGGGTGGCTTCGGGCAGGGCAGTGTCAATAGCCACGAGGCCATCTACGGCCCGTTCGGAGAGCATGGCGAGCGAACGTTCAATGACGTCCACGCGATGGTGGTGACTGATGAGGAGGTAGAAATACCCGGCCTGTTGCAGCCCCTCTTCAAGCCCCGACAGCACAAGGGCGGTGTAGCCTTCGGCGATCTCCGGCACCAGGACGCCGAGCGTCATGGACTGCCCTCGACGCAGGGACCGGGCGAGCACGTTGGGACGGTAGTTGAGTGCGCGGGCCGCCTCCAGGATCCTGTTCTGGGTGGACTGCGGTATGGAACGTGCCGCGGGGGCGCCGTTCAGCACGCGGGAGATTGCCGCGGCGGAGAGACCAAGATGCGCGGAAAGGGTCGCGAGCGAAGCCCGGCCCTCCGGCGTGCGTCTTTGAGGATGCGGGTCTTTGGGTTTCGTCACTTCGTCTCGTTCACCACGATGGAGGGGTGGCCGGGTCACTTACAGGCGCTAACGGGACCGGGTGCGTTCACGCTTCAGCAGCTTTTCCCGGCGAACGAGCTCCGCCTCTGAATACATTGTGCCGCGACACGTGGCGGTGCCGCAGTAGCAGGGCGCTTCCTCGCTCAGATCAGAGTCGTAGAGGTGGTAGTCATAGACCAGCTCTTCATTCGGTGCGATATCGCGCAGGGCACGGATAAAGATTCGCTCCTCACGCTCTTCGGTCTCGCAGTTGGCGTCGCAGGAGTGGTTCAGAAACATGGCCGTCGAAAAGCCGTCGATGACCTCGCCTTTATCCCCGAAGCCAAAGAGATAGGTGACTGGCCGGCCGCCGTAGCGTTCATCCGCGACCTTTTTCGGGATCCGCGGACCGTCATACTCCGCAATGATCGAGTTCTTCGCGATCGGATCAAGTGTGTAGCAACCAGCGGCGTGGATGTCTGACGACCGGATCAGCAGACGTGGCGGGTTACGCAGGCCGGTGCGCTTCAGCTTGGGGGGGCCCTGGAGTCGCGGCATGGGGGTGAGTGTAGCAGTTAGGCTAGTAGCCTCATCAAGCGGCGGACGTCCGCCGGTGAAAAGAGGCCAACACCTCCGCCCCGAGGCGTTGGCCTGGAGCGGCCTTTGCCGTCTAATACAGTCGTGAGTATGTTTGCTTCCAAGACGCGCCACCGGCGGACGGGCTTTCTGGCTACAGGAGCCCTGCTGGTTGGCTCTGGCCTGTCCTTGGCGCAGAGCAGTGCGCCTGCCCCTGCATGCCCCCCTGTGCGGGATGCGCAGGGTAATCTCGTGGCGAATACAAACTGTGCTCCCGGTACGCCCTCGGCTCCGGCCGCCGATCGTTTTCCCTATCCCGGCGAAAACGCGCCAGCTGTTCCTGCTCCCAGCAGTGCACCGACGGCCCAGGCGCCCCAGCCCCAAGCCGGGGGCACGCCGCAGGCCCCGGCGGGTACGCGTTTCCCCTACCCGGGAGAGACGAACACGCCGGCACCCGCGGCTGGAGCGCCCATTCCGGCGGACAAATCACCGCTGCAGGACGCAGGCAGCTCCGGAGAGGCCTCTTCAAGTAGCAGCAGTTCGTCTTCCAGCAGCTCTTCGGCGGATCACGACGAGGCAGGGAAGAGTTCCCCTGACGATCCGGACGCGAACGATCCCGCGGCCATTCCCAGGAGCAAGCGTCATAAGCTGCCGCCCGTGCCTCGGCAAAGTCCCTCCGAGCGGGAGCAGGAGGACGTGCAGATTGCCGGTTTCTATTTCAATGACGGCAACTTCAAGGGCTCCTACGATCGCGCGAAGGATGCCGTGCAGTTGGACTCTGATGACCCTGCCGCGCATCTGGCCCTGGGCCACGCGGCACGCAAGCTGGGCAAGCTCGACGAATCCGAAAAGGCTTACAAGCGCTGCCTCGATCTGGATCCTGTACCAAAGGTGAGAAAGGCCGCTGAGAAAGCCCTGACTGAGATGACCGGTGGGGCGTAAATCCTAGATCCCCGTCGCCCGGCATTGTCGGGGGCGGGTATGCTGGTCCGTCACTGATCGGATGGACGGTAGGGTCTGCGTAGAAACATGGGGGGTTCGCTGGGTAGAGGACGTGCCCCCGGCTTCCGTGGCTCCGCCGGGGCTATGCGCAGCGGCCCCTCCACGAGGTCTTGCACGGGTAGGGCCACTCCCTCGGAGGCGAGATCTTCGTGGATATGCAGGTATTTTCGGAGGTATCGTAGCGGCTCCTCGGCGAGGGCCATCTGGCGGAGGTGGTACTTCCACGCGTTTGGGCGGGCTGATCGCCGCACATAGGGGCGTCGATGGATGGTGCGCACCGTGCCGTCGCTCATTGCCCGCTGGAAGCTTTTGGATGGGACGTCAAAGGTGATCTCCTCGCCTGGCTTCCAGAAGCTCCTGGCAAACTCATGCGAAAACACCAGGGCGTAATAGCGGCGCTGCGCATCAAGCAGGGCGAGCGACGCTTCGAGCGAAATCCAGGGCAGACCCAGCCGCGTGGTGTACCAGCGGCGAAACTCGAAGCCGTTGGCGCGGGCGCGCGCCAGGACAAGATGCAGCAGCTCGGGGCGGGTCATGGAGCTCCGGGTAGACCTCGCCATGAAAATAGCAGCTTCTCGCCGCAACTCTCCAGCCTTTTCCGATTTTCTCCTCAGAGCTGACCTTGACGACTGGCGCCAGTCTAGGGATCGAACGTCGTGTCGCGCCGGATACGGTCCCGAAGGTGATCCGTGGAAGCATGGGGCCGGGGGTTCGAAGCCACAAGGGCCGCGGCCTGTGCGTGCTTACCGCGCCAGTGATGCATCAGCCATGTGATGCCGAGCAGGCCCAATGCCAGCACGGCGAAGGGCATGATCCAGGCGACGAGGTCGAAGCCACCACGGATGGGTGCCGCCAGAACGATTGCCCCGTACTGTTCGGCAAAGGAATGGAGGATACCGCTATCGGAACTGCCGGAATCGAGCTGCGTATGCAGGTTTGCAATCAGTTTCGGCGAGTCTGGGCAGCCCATGTGATTGCACTCCAGCAGGATTTCGCCACAGCTGCAGGTGCACATCAGGCTGTGACCGAGCTTGTCGAAGCGCTTGCTTGGATCGCTTGCGCCCAGCATCACCGTCGCTGCGAGAAACAGGACGGCGACCTGAAAAGGACGTTTATGCATGGCCAGCCTCCCCTGTGGGGGCAGCCATGGCGACGGCTACTCGCTCTGAGTCCACCAACTCCCGACGTCGGCTCATAGTCACCGCGGCGGCCGCAGTGGCTCGATGGCTACCGGGCAACAAGGATGGGGCAATGGCAATGGCTGTGCCGAAGATCACGATTCCCACGCCAATCCAGATCCAGTTCACCAAGGGGTTCAGGTACACCTTGATGTCCGGGCGATTGGTCTGTGCGTTTCGACCTTCGAAGACGACATAGAAATCGCGGGCGAGGGTGGAGTGGATAGCGACCACAGTCGACGCCTGCGCGTGATCGGTGTCAGGGAAGTACACGCGGCGCTCCGGGCTAAGCCGGGTGACGAATTTGCCCCCGTGATACAGGTCAAGCAGCGCGTAATCGGTGTCGTAGTTGGCATTCGAGTCCTGGGAGAAGGACTGGCAAAGCAACTTCCAGGAGCCGATGGAGATGGAATCACCAAAGCCCATTTCGGTTTCGCGGGACTGGTTAAATGCCGAGCCGGCAAGGCCGATGAACATCACCACAATGCCGAAGTGGATCAGGTAGCCACCATACCGGCGGGTATTGCGACGGGTGAGCAGGATGGCAGAGCTAAACAGGTTGCGCCCTGTCTGTGTGCGGACGACATTGGCACCGCGGAGGAACTCAGCGGTGATGGCCGTCAAGACACCCACGGAGAGCGAGATGCATACCAGCGCGTAGACCGAGCTTGTGGGGTCGTCCTCAGTCCAGGGCCGGATGCCGGCAATCATCAGAACGATGGCGGTAAGCAGAATTGCCGAGCAGGGGACGATGAAGTTGCGGCGCAGCGCACGCAGGGATGTGGAGCGCCAGGCGAGCAACGGTCCCACGCCGGTCAGCAAGATGAGGCCAAGACCGATGGGAACCATGACCCGGTTATAGAACGGTGGGCCTACCGTGACCTTGGATCCCTGCACATACTCGCTCAGGATGGGGAAGAAGGTTCCCCAGAGAACGGTGAAGCAGGAGGCGAGCAGGATCAGGTTGTTGAACAGGAAGCTGGATTCCCGTGACACCAACGATTCGAGGTGATTTTCGCTGCGGAGGTGATCCTTCTGGCGAAAGAAGGTGAACAGGCAGACGCAGAAGACAAAGACCAGGAAAATCGCAAACCAGGTGCCGATCGAGCTCTGGGCAAAGGCATGGACCGAGCTGACCAGGCCCGAACGGGTTAACCAGGTGCCGACGATGGTGAGGATGAACGTGGTGAAGATTAGCCACACGTTCCACACCTTCATCATGCCGCGCTTCTCCTGCATCATGACCGAGTGCAGGAATGCAGTTGCTGCCAGCCAGGGCAGCAGGCTGGCATTCTCAACAGGGTCCCATCCCCAGTAGCCGCCCCAGCCCAGGACGGCATAGGCCCAGTGCATGCCGAGGCAGATGCCGCAGGTGAGGAAAAGCCACGTGACCATTGTCCAGCGGCGGGTAATGTGGATCCATTTTTCGCCGGGGTACCGCATCATCAGTGCACCGAGGGCGAAGGCAAAGGGGATCGAAAAGCCCACATAGCCGAGATACAGCATGGGCGGATGGATCACCATCTCCGGGTATTGGAGCAGGGGATTCAACCCGAAACCATCCGCCGGGCCGACGCCGCCGGGAACTATGGCGAAGGGTGGCGCGGCAAAGACCAGCAGCAAAAGAAAGAAGACCTGAATGCCCGAAAGGATCGTGGATGCGTAGGCAGAAAGGGTGATGTCGACCTTGTGCCGCAGGCGCAGAACGAACCCGTACCCGGCAAGCAGCAGGGCCCACAGCAGCAACGAGCCTTCCTGCCCGGACCAGAGGGCGGAGAACTTGTACGGGGTGGCGAGGGCACGGTTGGTGTGGTGGAGGATGTAGTCCACCGAGAAGTCATTGGTCAGCGCAGCCCAGACCAGGGCGAAAGCGGCGCAGCAAAGCACGGCGAAGCTGGCGATGCCGGCGCGACGGGAGGTCTCACGGAGACGCTCGGGGGCAACGGCCAACTGCCGGCCCCCAGCGATGGCCCAGAGCGAAAGGCTACCCGCGAACAGGGTATACACGCTCAGGGCGAGGGCCAGGAGTAACGAGAAACTCCCGAATAAAGGCATTGGGTGCGTCATGCGCGGACGGGGTATCCTTCAGACCCTATTCTCGCAGATACGAGGGGTCCTAGCCGCGCAGAAAAGCGCGGTATTCGGTGCTGTAGCAAGATGCGGGAGGACTTATATGGTGATGCCGGGTGACGTTGCGTCTCCGCCGTTTTCCTTGTTCCCGGAGGCAATCAGACGGTTTACGCTGGCGAGCAGATCATCCGGAAGCAGAGGCTTCAGACGGAAATCGACGCTGAGCTCCTGGTACTCGTCCTCGGCTTCCAACAGGCCGCTGATGACCAGGACGGGAACCCGTGGATCGAAGCTGCGAACTTCTTTGACGAACTCCGCCCCTGTCATGCCCGGCATGATGTGGTCCGTGATGATGAGATTGATCGGAGCAGGGTATTCTTCGTTGCGGTACTGCTCCAGCGCTCGTTCAGGGCTAAGAACAGCAATGACAAAAAAGCCCGCTCGTTTGAGAATCGCTTGCCGCGTCGCGGCCTGAACTGCGTTGTCGTCAATCAGCAGAATCGTTGCTTGCATGCCGTCCGGTCATTTGTGGTCTAGGGGCCGTGGACCGGCCAAACATTGTCTTTGCTTCAGGCTTTGGGCACTACGATGCGCAGGTCGTCCGAAACGCTGCTTGCGATGGTGGAAGATCATGATGAACACGGCTGAAAGTTCGCTGGTTCCTTCGCTGGTCCAGAGACGCCGCGGATGTCGTCCTCGTCCTCTTCCACTTCCAACCGTCCCTGCGATAATGGATTTATGAAGCGGCGTGTCATTCGCCACTACGAATTTCTGCGCAAGATCGGCTCAGGCGGCAGCGGTGTGGTCTTCCTGGCCAACGACACCCTGTTGCAGAGGCCCGTGGTGTTGAAGCTCCTGAAACGGGGCAGTCAAACACCGGAGCAGATGCGCGCGACGCAGCTGCGCGAAGCACGCCTGGCCTCCGCCATCGACCATCCCAATGTCTGCTCCATCTACGAGGTGGGCGAAGAGGACGATGAAGCCTACATCGTCATGCAGTACATCCCCGGCAAGAGTCTCGACAAAGTCATCGCCGAGGGACCTGCAAGTGTCGAACTCGTTCTTTCCAGTGGCATGCAGATCTCCGATGGCCTGCAGGCAGCCCACAACCTGGGCATCTTTCATCGTGACCTGAAGCCGGCGAATGTCATGTTGACCGACGGCGGCCTGATCAAGATTCTGGACTTTGGCCTGGCCCGGCAGTTGAAGCGTGAGCAGGTGGACTTCGACCCGACGACGCCGTCTGTACCCGAGACGGCCATCTTCCCCGATGCCACTTACACCGCCCGCGGCGGCACCATCGCCTACATGGCCCCCGAACAGTTCGTCACGGGGCAGAGCAGTGTGCGCAGCGACATCTTTGCGTTGGGCGTTCTGCTGTATGAGCTGGTCAGCGGGCGGCATCCGTTCCACAAGGCAGATGCGCAGGAGTTACAAAGCATCCGGGCCATCCAGTTCGCGTCTCCGCCCAATCTGCGGGAGATCATCCCGGACATCGCCAGCGAACTTGAAAGCGTCATCTATCGCTGCCTGGAAAAGCAGCCTACCGAGAGATTCGCTTCGGCAGCGGATGCGCGTGAGGCGTTGAAAACGGTACTGAACTCTCTGCGTCTCGATGTTTCGGTGATGCCGGGCAACAATGCCAACTCAATGGCGCAGCAGCAACAGCTGGACATGCAGACGCCGGAGGAAGAGAAGCGCGCTACCGGCATTCTGTCCATGCTTGCCGAGCGCTTTCGGGATGCCAGCCCCAGCGAGACCGGCGATCGCCGAACGACGATCGTCGTTCTGCCGTTCGCTAACCTGGGCAAGAGCGACGCGACACCCTTCTACGGAGCCGCGCTGGCCGATGCCCTGGGCGCGCGCCTGGCCAAGGTGCCGTCGTTGGTCGTGCGCCCTTCCAGCTCCCTGATGCACGTCAACGCGCGCCAGATGGATCCCCTGGCGATTGGGCGCAAGCTGCTCGTTGATTTCGTTCTGGCCGGCAGCTTTCTGCGCTCGGAGAGCGGCTTTGACCTCAACTGGCAGATGCTCGACATTCGCGGTGAGCGGGTGCGTACCGGAGGCTCGATCAGCGTTGCGAGCTTCGACCTGGTGGCCGTGCAGACGGAGATCTGCGATGAGGTCTTTGCAGAGCTCCGCGGCGCCGGCGCCCTGCAGGGCAATGTCAGCGATGGCGCCCGGCAGCCGGCCCTGGGCGACGCGGCCAGCGAAGAATACCTGCAGGCGCGAGCGCTGCTGTCCTCGTTCATGAACCGCACCGGCAGCCGCGATGAGCTGGAGCGGGCGCGCCGCATGTTTGAGCGTGTGACGGCGCATGATCCTGGCTATGCCCCCGGGTGGACTGGCCTGGGCATCACACATCTGCAGTATGCCCGGCACGGCCTGGGCGGCCAGATGCATGTGCTGGAGGCGCGGCGCGCGTTCGATAAAGCGTTGGAACGCGACGCGGCGTCTGCGGAAGCCAACCTGTACAGGGTGTACATGCTGCTCTCGCGTGGTGAGAAGGAGAGTGCCCGCCATGGTATTGAGCACCTTCTGCAGGACGCGGGCAATGACTGGAACGTGCACCTGGTAGCAGGTCTGACGCTACGCATCGATGGCATGTATGAAGAGGCGCTCGATCAGTTCAACCAATCCCTGCGACTGAATCCGACCAACGCCGCGATGATCTACAACCATCGTGCGAGGGTCTACCAGTACCAGAATCAGCTGGAGATCGCCGGCGATGAGATCGAAAAGGGCCTGACACTGGAGCCTCGCCAGCCCCTGCTGCGCATCTCCAGCGGCTATCAGCAGATGCGTCTTGGGCAGCTCTCCAAGGCCATTAACACCCTGGAAGGGGTGGTGCACGACGATCCCTCGATGCGGATCGTCTTCCCGACCATAGCCATGTGCTACGTACAGCTTGGCGACCGCAAGCGCGCAGCGGAGTTCATTCGGGAAGACGTCCTGGGCGCGGCCGAGGCCGACAGTGAGATGGCTTACCGGCTCGCAACCTATTTCGCCGTTGAGGGCGACGAGAGTGAAGCCCTGCACTGGTTGCGGCGGGCGATCTACCTGGGGAATGAGAACTACCCATGGTTCAGCATCAATCCAGCCTGGCGCGGGATGAGTGACAACCACGACTTCCAGCGCTCGCTGGATGACCTGAAGAAGAGCTTTCGCAGAAACCAGAAAAACTGGCGTCGCCTGCTGGCCCAGGTCATTCGCTAATCCTGCTCCTGGACGCCGTTGTCATTCCGGGTGTTCTAACGGTGATGAACTTACCGAGGCGAGATCGTCAGCGGTTGTTCCAGAGCGAAGAAGAGATTGGTGCCGGCGGGCAGGGTTTCCTGTACGTCGCGCTTCAGCCACCAGGCAGTGGCTACGCCCGCACCCGCGATGGCTCCCACAGCTGCGCCCACGCCGCCGCCGATGACAGCCCCTGTCACCGCTGCGGTTGCCGTGACGCCACCGAGCACAGCTGCCATTGCCTTGGGGTGCGTCCGAAGCACCACCGTCCCTTCATCGTTGACGCGAACCTCTTCCGTGCCGTCGAGGTCTGTCACCTGTGCGTCGAGGTGGTAGAGAGTGCCATCGGGAAGGGAGACGGTCTCGGGGCGTAGTCGCATGGAGGCGGTTCCGCCGATGCGCTTGCCACCGTGCACCGAGGCAACATGGCCGCGAATGAGTGAACCAGCCGGCAGCATGACCTCGCCGTGATGACCCACATCGGCGAGCAACTCCGCAGTAAAGACCGCGCCTTCGGCCGTGCTTCGGGTGTTCAGCGTTTCTCGAAGACGAGCGCGCAGCAGGGTGCCGCGGTTGAGTTCGTGCGGGCGGCCCGGGACTTCGGTGACGATCTGCCCGTCGCTTGGGTCGGCAGCGCTGTATGTCGGGGTCACCGCTGCCGTTTCCACCGCGGCGCCGGACTTGTATGGAACATATTGACTGGAGGCGGAGGGCGGGGCAGGCGCGGCTTCGACAATCGGGGCGGGGGTGTCCGACCCCCGGTTCAAAAGGCGTGGCTCCGAGACCGTGGCCGGGTAACTCTCCTGGTATGCGGGCGCCGAGGCGTTGGCCTGCGATGGCTTCACGTAGTGGTCTGAGGAGACCGAGGGATCTGCGAGCTGCTCCGGATGCGCTATTCCGGTCACCTGCTGTGCCGGCGCGGCGATCGCGAGGAAAGGCAGGATCAGGACCGAAAACATTGGCGTGAGGGCGGGGCGCTTCATGGGATCTCCTCGCGCGGCGGAGGCGGCACGTGAGCCTAAGCATAGGCTCCGCACGCCTGTGTACAAAGAGCGACGTCACGATGGGAACCTGAGGTATCAACCTGAGTGGCCTGGGATGGCAGTTAAGGACGAACGTCCCGAACGCTTCAGTTCCATCCTTAAAGTAAGCCTCTAAGGTAAAACAGGTTGCGCCATGACCTTCTTGTAGAACGCCTCGTAGAGCGGAATGATGCGGGTGGTACAGAAGTGTTGCTGCGCGTGCCGTCGACCAGCGTTCGCCATGGCTTGCAGGCGATCGTCATCAAGGAGCAGCGCAATGGCTGCCTTCGCCATGGCTGTCGTGTCTCCCACGGGGAACAACAGGCCGTTGGTGCCGTCTTCGATCAGCTCGGGCACGCCGCCAACCCGCGTCGCGATGCTTGGCACGCAACAGGCCATTGCCTCCAGTGCTGCCAGGCCGAAGCTCTCCATCTCCGACGGCATGATCATCAGGTCCGCGAGCGCGAGCAGCTCGTGCACGTTGTCCTGCTTGCCCACGAAGTGCGTGCGGTCAAGCACGCCGTGACGCATGGCCAGGAACTCGGCCGCAGAACGGTCCGGGCCATCGCCGATCATCAGCAGGCGCGCAGGCATGGCCTGAGCCACCTGCGCGAAGACCTCGACGACGTCCAGCACGCGCTTGACTGGGCGAAAGTTGGAGAGGTGCACCAGGAGACGCTCGTCGGGGGCCGCGTAGCGTGGACGTTGCTCGGCGTACAGCGCCGGGTCCCGCTCGTAGACGTCGCAGTTCACGAAGTTGCGCACGACCTCGATAGGCCGCGTAATGCCAAAGGCTTCTTCGGTGCGCTCGCGAAGGTGAGCGGAGATGGCCGTGACGCCGTCCGAGCGTTCGATGCCGTACCGCGTGATCGGCAGGTACGAGCGGTCGAGGCCAACCAGGGTGATGTCTGTGCCGTGCAGCGTGGTGATGAACGGCAGGCGCACGCCACGCAGGGCCAGCATGTCACGCGCGAGCAGGGCACTGACCGAGTGCGGGATGGCGTAGTGCACGTGCAGCAAATCGAGCTTATACAGCTCAGCGACCTCAGCCATGCGGCTGGCGAGCGCCAGGTCATAGGGGGGGTACTCGAAGAGCGGGTAATTCGAGACCGGGACCTCGTGATAAAAGATGCCGCGCTCGCGCCCGGTGAGCCGGAAGGGCTGCGAGTAGGTAATGAAGTGGACCTCATGGCCGCGGGCTGCAAGCTCGATGCCGAGCTCCGTGGCGACAACGCCGGAGCCACCGTAGGTGGGGTAGCAGGTGATACCGATTTTCATGAGCCGTGCCCTTACGTTAGGGCGCGTCGCCCTGTGCCTGGTTATCGAACGATAGAAAGACTACGCGAGACTGCCGTAATGGATGAGTGCGGGATGTGAAAGGTGCGGGTTGCCCGAGAGAGGGTGGCCGTTGGCCCCATTCGCCAGGACCGACAGCAACGCCTCCCGCTCAATCTCCCGCGAGGCGCGAAGCCGTGTCGCGACCTCATCGAGCTCGCGGTCGTTGTACCCCGGATGGCAGACAAGCTCCCATGTGCCCTCCGGCAGCGCCCCTAGCAGGTTGCGCAGGGTGGTCTCGTCCAGATGACCGGTAGCGGAGACGCCGATGGTGCCATCTGTAGAGCGAATGTGCCGGGAGCGGATCTCCGGCTGGCGTAGAAACTGCCGCTTCAACAGCTGCACCAGCCGCAGCTGCGAGGTGCGCGCCGCGGTGCCGTTGGACAGGGGAAACGCCCAGGGCTGCTCGAACGGGTTGCGAATCGCGGAGACACCCGTGCGAAGCGCAGCTCGCAGCAGAGGCTTCAGCACCCTCGGCAGCAGGTGCGTGTGCTTGTGCGTGTCCAGGTGCGTCACCGTGAGGCCTGCGTTCTGGATGCGCCGGATCTGGGCGATGGCCTCCCGTTCAACATCGTCTGTATCGATCTGATGAGTGAGCAGCGCTGTCAGAAAGGCGTACAGCTTAGGGCGGAAGGTGAAGCCATCGCTGGCGAGCAGGCTTGGGATAGAGCGCGGCGGGGAGACGGGAATGCCATCGGTAAGGACCACATGACAGCCCACGCCGAGGCCCGGCCGCTCCCGTGCAAGGATAACGGCATCGTCAAAGGCAGGGCCTGCCGCCATCAGAGTCGCCGAAGTGACCGCGCCAGCATCGTGCAGCTCGCAGATCGCGCGATTGATGCCGTGGGTCAAGCCGAAATCGTCGGCATTCACGATCAGGTGAGAGGGCACGGTTTGTTTGGATGCCGGAGGGCAGGATTCTGAAGGGGCCAGCCTCCAGCGCGCGACGATAGCCCGATGATCCTGTTAGATTGCGCTTTAACCATGAGAAAACGCTTTCAAACAGCCGTTGCTGCCCTAGGCCTCGCCCTCCCTTCGCTTGCTGCCCCGCAGCAGCCGCTACCGCCTGCCCCGCGTAAGCCGGCGCTCATGCTCGGCGCGGCCTGGTACCCGGAACAATGGCCGGAGGCTCGCTGGGATGCTGATCTGCAACTGATGCAGGATGCCCACATCAACCTGGTGCGCGTGGGCGAGTTTGCCTGGAGCAGCATGGAGCCCACAGAAGGCAATTTCCAGCTGGAGTGGCTGTACCGCGCGGTGCGCCTGGCCGAAAAACACGGCATCTCCGTGGTGATTGGCACACCCAGCGCGGCGCCGCCCGCGTGGCTGACGCAGAAGTATCCCCAGACGCTGCGGACCATGGACGACGGGCGCAAGGATGAGCATGGCAATCGCCAGCAGTTCGATTGGAGCGACCCAAAGTATCGCGAGCTGTCCAGGCTGATGGCGTCCAAGATGGCCGAGCGCTTCGGACATGATCCGGACGTGATCGGCTGGCAGATCGACAACGAATACTCCGGCGAAAGCTATGGGCCGACGACGCAGGTCCAGTTCGCGCAGTGGCTCAAGGCGAAATACAAAACGCTCGACAACCTCAACACGCGTTGGACGACCTCGTACTGGAGTGAAACGTACCAGGACTGGTCGCAGGTCCCTATTGAAGAAAAGGGAGGCAACCCGGGCCTGCTGCTGAACTGGAAGCAATTCGTCTCCGATACCTGGCGCAGCTACCAGCGCAATCAGCTGGACGTGATCCGCGCCAACGCCGACAAACGGCAGTTCATTACGACGAACATGATGGGGTGGTTTGACGGCTACGACCACTACACGGTGGCGCAGGATCTGGACCTGGCCTCCTGGGATGATTACGTGGGCACAGGGCAGGTAGACCCGGTGGAGAACGGCGCACGGCACGACCTCACGCGTGGATTTCTGCACAAGAACTTCTGGGTGATGGAGACGCAGCCCGGCTTTGTGAACTGGTCAGCAGACAACAACGCGCTGAACAAGGGCGAGGTGCGCGCCATGGCCTGGAACGCGATCGGGCACGGCTCCGAGGCCGTGGAGTACTGGCAGTGGCGCAGCGCGCTGAACGGCCAGGAGCAATACCATGGCACGCTGGTCGGCGCGGATGGCACCCCGGTCCCACTGTACGAGGAGGCAAAGCAGATCGGTGCTGAATTCGAGAAGGCGGCGCCGGCGCTGGCGGGCACAACGGTGCACTCTGACGTGGCCGTGCTGCAGGACTACTCCAGCCGATGGGCGATCAACTGGCAGCGGCATAACCGCGCCTTTGATCCCATTGCGTCCTTCATGAGCTTCTACCGGCCGCTGCACGGACTGGTGCGCTCGGTGGACGTGATCTCGGACGCGGCGCCGCTCAGCGGCTACAAGCTGGTTGTGGCGCCCGCGTTGAACGTAATTACGCCGGAGGCGGCACGCAATCTCGAAGCGTATGTGAAGGGCGGCGGTCACCTTGTGCTGGGGCAGCGAAGCGGCATGAAGGACGAGGACAACAGCCTGTGGCCGCAACGGCAGCCCGGCCCACTTGCGGCCACCCTGGGTGCGCGCGTGGCCCAGTGGTATGCCCTGGATACGACGGTTCCGGTGAGTGGGGACTGGGGCACGTCCGAGACCAAGGTCTGGGCTGAGCAGCTGGAAGTGACCTCGCCCGAGACCCGGGTGCTGATGCGCTATGGCAAGAGCAACGGGTGGTTGGATGGGCAGCCCGCTGCTGTGACAAGGAAGGTCGGCAAGGGGTCCATCACTTACATCGCTGCGGCTCTCGATGCGACGGCTATGCAGGCTGCCGCGCAGTGGATGATCGGCGACGCCGGGCTGCAGGCAATCCTGCCCGGGGTGCCAGCCGTCGTTGACGTGGCCATTCGCTCCGGTGAGGGCAGACGCGTGTTCCTGCTGACGAATTACGGCGAGACAGTGCAGACCGTGACCCTGCCGAAGGCGATGACGGATGTGCTTGGAAAAGGTGAGGTCACTTCCGTGCAGCTGCCCCAGTACGGAGTCGCCGTCCTGCAAGAGCGGTAGCGGGATTACGGCGGCATGAAAAGTAATGTCCGCGTTCAGGAGCCCGAAGGTGGGATCGGCTGCAGAGGAACCCTCCCGCCGCACGATGGAAATGGCCGTCCTTTGGCGCATTTCCATTGGTAAACGTCGCCTTTCATCGCAAAGGGAACAATTTCTTCGACTGGTTGACAATCGTCTTTCTCGCAGAGTAAAAAGCCTCTCGGACCATCAATGAAACACCTCAGCGATCTGTAGCAGATCGAGGTCAGCAGGGAACTCCGGCAGGAGCTCTCTCTGGCCTCCCCCTGCTCGACGGGCCGAACAGTGCTTCAAGGTAGGCCTGAAAACAACTCTCAGCAGTGATGACGAAACAAGGGGCTCAGAAAGCAGCTATGAAAACGAGACGCAGCATAAAGCGCGCATTGGTCGGGTCGGGAGTGCTCTCGACGTGTTTACTGGTCCCATCGGGCATGGTTCGCCTGACGCCGGCCGCTTACGCACAGGCCACTACGGCCACGCTGGGTGGCATCGTGACCGATGCTACCGGTGCCTCCATTCCGAAGGCCCAAATTGATGTCAAGAACGCCGCAACGGGGGACGTTCGCTCTTCCGTCAGCAACGACTCCGGAGCCTTCAACTTCACCGCTCTGCCGGTGGGCGACTACGTCATTACCATCAAGGCCACGGGATTCACGCCCTTTGCGCAGACCGGTATTCACCTCGATCCGGGTGACACGCGTTCCGTTCGGGACATCAAGCTGAGTCCCGGTAGCACCAACCAGGTTGTGGAGGTCACTACCGCTGCCAACACAATCAACATCGACTCCGGAGAGCAGAGCTCGCTGATTTCTTCCGAGGACATCAAGCACCTTTCGGTGGAAGGTCGCGACGTTACCGAACTGCTCAAGATTCTCCCCGGCTTCGCGATCTCTAAGGGTGGCGCTGGCAACTTCAGCAATACACCCTATGACCCAGCCCAGGTCAGTCCGCAAGGTGCCCTCGGCCAGTACGCGGCCAATGGTACCCCCGTGAACGGTCAGGCCCTGTTGTCTGACGGTGTGGACATCACCGATCCCGGCGCCTTTGGTGGCGCGCTGCAGAACGTGAACTATGAGCAGGTCGCTGAAGTAAAGGTGCAGACCTCCAGCTTTTCGGCCGACACTGCTCACGGTCCCATCGTGATCAACGCGATCAGTAAGTCGGGCGGTGCGACGTATCATGGTTCGCTGTACACATTCGCCCGCGCCTCGCAGCTGAACTCGACTGACTGGATTGCGAAATACAGTGGGCAGTCCAAACCTCCTGACCGGTATGTGTACCCAGGCTTCACCTTTGGCGGTCCCATTCAGGTCCCTGGCACAAAATTTGGCGCAAGCAAGAAGCTGACCTTCTTCGTCGGTGCCGAAGACTATGCGCAGCGCAATGCTTACGCGTACGGCGATGCCGCGGCCGCCACCTTGACCGCGCTTGTACCGACAGCCGGCATGCGCACTGGTGACTTCAGCCAGGGACAGCTGCAGCAGTACCTCGGCGCGGCCTATGGCGTGACCACGGACGGCAGTGCCTGCACCTACAACGGCTCCGCGTCCGGCAACATCCCGAATGCCAACATTTGCCGCGTTCCAGTGACCGGTCCCCAAGGCCAGACGCTCGTCAATGGCAACATTGCTCCCTACCTGGACCCATTCGGCAAGATTGCGCTGAACCAGATGCCCTTGCCGAATACGACCAGCAACGGAACCTACAACTGGATCACCACGAACCTGATCAACAACAATCTTTGGCAGGCTCGTGGTCGCGTGGACTACGCAGCCAGTGACAAGGACAAGATCTTTGGCTCCTACAGCATCGAGAAGGGGTCTTCCAGCGTTCCGCAGAACGAGTACTACTCGGCTCGCGGCAACCTGGGCGGCATCAACGTCCCTGGTGGTGGCCTGCTGAGTCCGGTCTCCTCCCATGTGGCCAGTCTCAATTACACACATATCTTTGGCCCTTCGCTCACCAATGAGTTCTATGTAGCCGGAGCGTACTTCGCGCAGAGCTTTGTCGCCAAGGATCAGGCGGCTATCGCGAACAATCCGTACAAGGGCGTGTTCGACAATGGCAGCACCGTGCAGCCAACGCTGGAGGACTACGGCAACGACGGTCTTCCACTGCTTCGCACGCCAGATACCAGCTTTGGCGGCATCTTTGCCAAGAAGCAGGTTCGCATCGCTGGCGACAACGTCAGCAAGGTGATAGGGAAGCACAGCTTCAAGGCTGGTGTGTTCTACCAGTACGATTCCAATCCACAGATCGCGCCGTTTGTGAACACGAACGGAACGATCGCACAGTACTACATCGGCGAGACCTTCCAGGATAAGGTGGCTGGCCTGGTCCACTCCACAGGCCCCGTAGGGAGTGGAAACGGGGGCAACTACCTGGCTGATTTTGCGGAAGGCCAGATCTTCCAATACAGCCAGAGCAACATCGCTCCAGAGCCGAATCTCTACTTCTGGAACCTCGCTGGCTATGTCCAGGATCACTGGCGCCTAGCCTCGCGATTCACTGTGGACGTGGGTGTTCGCTTTGAGCACATGACGCCCTGGCAGGACTCGCATAATCAGGGTGTTGCGGTCTTCCGTCCCGCGGATTACGACGCGGGAGTGAACTCTGCGCTGCTTCCGGGCGTACAGTGGCACGGCATCAATTCATCAATTCCCAATGGTGGACGCCCGACGCGTTGGGGCTTTGTTGAGCCGCGTGCTGGCTTCTCCTGGGATGTCACCGGGCAAGGCAAGACGGTGGTCCGTGGCGGCTTTGGCATCTACCGCGCTCACGATGCGTACAACGACGCTTCGAACCAGAGCGGCACGGTGATCGGCTCCCGCAACGTGACTGTCAACGGCCCGCTTCTGCTGTCTTCGGTCAGCTCTTTCGCATCGCAATACAGTTCGGCGACGTTCGTCCCTGACTCCAACGTGTATGCCTTCGATCCGACCGATGATGAGACACCGCGTGTCCGCACGTACAATCTCTCCGTCGACCAACAGATGCCGGGCAAGATGCTGCTGGAGATCTCTTATGTCGGTAACTCCAGCGATAAGCTGCTCAACGACGGTTCCACCCAAAACACCGTACTGGACGACCTGAATTCGCTGCCGGTTGGCGCGCTTTACGGTCCGCAACCAAAGACCGGAAAGCTCTTCCCGCTGTTTGGACCAGCAACTCCTCCGTCCTCCAACAACTACAGCATCGGGTCTCTGGATCAGGCAACCATCGACAGCTTCAAGAGGTTTCCCACCTACAACCGCGTCTTTGTGCCCGAGCACAACACCTACTCCAACTACAACGGCCTGCAGGTCGGTCTCGTTCGCCAGGCTGGACCGGCTCGCTACAACGTGAACTACACCTTCTCGAAGGCTCTGGGCATCCAGGGCATCGGTGGCTCGTCCACGTACAGCTACCCGGCCGACCCGTTCAACTACGCCAACGACTACGCCAGCATGCCCTTTGACCGGCGTCACATCTTCAACGCGTCCTACTCCTACGACGAAGGCAACATCGTCAAGGAGAGATACCTCGGTATTGTTGCAAACGGATGGGAGATCTCGGGAATCTTTAACTACCAAAGCGGTCCGAACCTCCCGTCGATCATCAATTCGAACTTCGGTATTCAGGGCAACGTCACAGTCCCGGTTGGTGCTGTAGCTCGCGTGGGTAACAACGTGAGCACCTGCACAACGACCTCCGGTACCGGCGGCTGTCAGATTGGCGTGAGCAGCACCAACATCCTGGGTACGCCGAACGTCAATCTGCAGAACCGCATCGTCGGACAGGTGAACCAGACCACCGGATCTCACCAGTACATCAATGGTTCGGCTTTCGCACTGCCGGCTCTTGGGACCAATGGCGACTACCGTCTTCCGTTCCTTCCCGGACCGGGTTTCTTCAACGCGGATCTCACCGCCTCCAAGCGGTTCAAGATCACCGAAGGCCTCAGCTCGCAGCTCCGCGTGGCCGCCTTTAATGTGTTGAATCACGCCAACAATACCTTCACGCAGGTCAACCAGGCGAATTACACGTTGAACTACAGCCAGACCTCCAACGCGACAGACGTCAACACTGCTCTTTTGAGTGCGAATGGCGGGCCCTCCACCAACCCGCAGTTCGGCTACGCGCCGCTCCGCATTGGGCGTCGCATCATGGAACTCGGTTTGCGCTTCGACTTCTAACCTCAAACCAATCACAACAAAGCGAGAGGGTGCGCCGACCAGGCGCACCCTTTCTCGTTTGCATACTTCGATCTTTGGTCCGCAGTCCGCTGCCAGGAAAGTGTCCATCAACAGAAAAGGCCCGCATCGCTGCGGACCTTTTCTGTTTCACGAACTCCAGTGTTACTGCCCGGTAATCTCCACCACCTGCGCATCCGGCCCGGCCCACGCCTTCACGCCTGTCTGTGACAGCTTCTTTGTTGCGTCATTCCAATGCAACTCGGTGATGTCATGCTCGCCGTGTTCGTACGCATAGGTTTTGCCATCGTCGGAGTAGAGCGTAAAGTGGCTGTCCGCGCCGGGGTAGATGCGGACTTTCTCGATGGCCTGCTTCTCATTGGTGCTCTGTACCGGGGCTCCCAGGGGAAGGATCGATCCCGCGCGGACGAATACAGGGATGGTGTCGATGGGCGCCTGCACCGTGATGCGTTGGCCTCCATGGACGCGCTCGTTGGTCCAGAAGTTATACCAATCCGAACCTGCGGGCAGGTATACGGAGCGTGAGGTCTGACCCTGGTCTGTGACCGGGGCAACCAGCAACGCGGGACCGAACATGTACTCGTCCCCAATGTCGGCTACCTGTGGGTCATTGGGGAAGTCGAGGAACAGGCCGCGCATGAATGGCGCGCCGGTTTCATGCGCCTGCCAGCCCAGCGAGTACAGGTATGGCATCAACTGATAACGCAGCCGCAGGTATTTCTCGAGGATGGGTTGCGCCTGTTTGCCGTAGCTCCAGACTTCGTTGTGGTTGCGTGTACCGTGGGTGCGGAAGTTGGGTTGGAAGGCTCCATACTCGAACCAGCGCGTGTAGAGCTCGGGATAATCGTCGTAGTGGTTCACGTTGTCGCGCGCGTCGCTGGGATCGAGCAGCGGCGTATGCAATGGCGTGTGCGAGTAGGGAAGGCCCTGCCATCCACCGATGTCAGTCGACCAGTAGGGCATACCAGAGGCGACGAAGTTGAGGCCTGTCGGCACAGAGCGCTTCAGCGTGTCCCAGTTGGGGTTGATGTCCGACGACCAGAAGATAGCGCCGTTGTGCTGTGCGCCGAGATAACTGTCGCGGGCCAGGATCAGCGCACGTTCCTTCATGTCCGCACGCATGCCGTTATAGAACGCGGCCGTGTGGAATAGGGGATAGACGTTGAAGAACTGCGTGCCCGGACCGACCTTGAAGTACGAACCGGCGGGGGGAATGTCGGGCTCCGTCTCATCGGCCCAGAAGGCGTCGAAGCCTTTCGCGACATAGTTCTCCTTGATGATGCTCCAGTACCACTTGGCTGCGTCAGGGTTGGTGGTGTCGATGTCGGAGCCGGCCTTGTCATAGGGCAAGCCGTTCGTTGGCGTGCCATCAGCAAGGTGCTCGAACCAGCCATTGGTCTTGAGGAGGTCGTAGTAGCGGCTGCCGGGTGTGAAGCGTGGCCAGACGCTGATCATCACGTGGTAGTCCATGGCATGCAGCTGCTTCAGCATGTCCACGGGATCGGGCCAGGCCTTCGGGTCCATGTCCATCTCACCCATCTTGGTGTAGGTGAACCAGTCGATTACCAGGTCATCGATGGGCAGCTTACGATCACGATAGCCCTTGGCCACGGACATGATCTCGGCCTGCGTGCTGTAGCGCTGCTTGCACTGGATGTAGCCATAGGCGCTCTTCGGCAGCATGGGTACGTCTCCGGTGAGCAGGCGGTAGCCGCGATAGATTGCGTTGTAATCGCCTGCGATCACGAAGAAGCTCACGCGCTGGCCGACCTGCGATTTGAAGGTATTTTGGTTGTTGAAGCCGAGGGCGACAGTTGTCTTCGAGGGGTTATCCCAGACGAGACCATATCCTTTGTTGGTCACTAGGAAGGGAACGCACACCGACTGGCCAGCTGGGGCGTCGTAGTCATGCGCGCACTCGATTACGTGCCCGCGACGATCGAGAAATCCCTGCTGGTTCTGGCCCAGGCCGTAGTCGTGCTCGTCGTCGGCCGCGCCAAAGCTTGCACCCACGGTGAAGAATGGCGGGTCTGTTGGCCGGCGGTCCAGCTCAAGGTCGTGGTTGCCGTCCTTATAGTTGGGCACGCTCATCTGCCAACCGTTCATGTGCAGCAGCGGCTTGCCATCGGCGGTTTTGATATCCACGCCGACGTAGCCCGTTGAGCCGGAGAAGAACTTCGATGTCTCCGGCATCGGACCGTGGCCCTTGGGGCGGGGCGCCAGCGTGACCGTGAGGGCGTTCGACCGGAGGACGTCGCCAGCTTCACCCGTCTCGACGTTCCACCCGGAGCCTGCCGGCTGTGCCGTTACGCCGTAACCGGGGGCTGCGAGCGCGTCGTTTTTGCGCAGGCTGAGGCTCACACGGATGATGTTGGGCGCATAGGGCTCGATCAGGACCGTTGCATCGCCACGGTCCGTGCTGATGTGGCTCGTCTGGGCGAGAGCAAAAGGGGCGCAGCAGCTGGCCAGAGCAGACAGTGCGGCGCCCTGGGTGAAGCGGCTGCGAGAGAGGGCTTGGAAGCCGAAGGACATCATCGTGAGGTCATACTCCAGAGAAGTAGTTGCGGCGCTACACGGCCGCTTTAAAAGCCAATGCTTCTTTCGACACGGCCGATGGATCAGGGACGGACCGTGACGGTTTGGCGAAGGCGAACATCAGCAGACGAGGCAGCCAGTCGTACCTCCACCCTATCGTGCTCGAGGTTCCACTGTTTCGTCGTCGCATCCCAGAACGCCAGGTCCGCTGCCTTCAGGCGCAGGCTGACGGGGACGGTCTGCCCTGCGGCGACATGCACGCGTTGAAAAGCCTTCAACTCTTCCAGGGGTCGGGCTACCTTTGAGCCCTCGTGCGTGATGTAGAGCTGCACGACCTCATCGCCATCCCGTGTCCCGGTGTTGGTGATGTCGGCTGTGGCCTCCAGCGTGCCGTCCGTGCGCAGAGTGTCTGTGCTGAGGTGCAGATTGCTGTACTTGAAGGTCGTGTAGCTCAGCCCATAGCCAAAGGGGTACAGCGGCTTGCCCTTGGAGTACATGTAGGTGCGGCCATCGCGGATGTTGTAGTCCATCATGGGCGGAAGCTGGTCCATGGATGCGGGCCAGGTAGTTACGAGACGGCCGGCGGGGTTGTAGTCGCCGAACAATACCTTGGCGATGGCTGTGCCTTCATCCTGGGAGGCGTGCGTCATGTGCAGGATGGCCGGAACGTATTGCTGGCTCCAGTTGATGGTGAAGGGGAAGCTGGAGACCAGCACAACGATCGTCTTGGGGTTTACGGCGTAGACCTGCTTGACGAGCTGCTCCTGTTCGAGGGTGAGCGTCTCGCGGTCTCGGCCCTCGCGTCCGTCCGAGGGCGTGGTGCAGGGCAGCGTGCCGCCGCCATCGACGGTGGCGTGCCAGTCATGGCCCATATCGGGGCCGCAGGTTGGATCATTGCCGACGACGACGACGGCTACGTCGGACATGCGCGCGGCCATGATGGCTTCCTGGTTGGTCTCACTGGCGGCATAGTTCACGCGGACGTAAGGCCCAACGGCTGCCCTGATGCCTTCGAGCGGTGTGATGGCGTGGGGTGGATAGCCGCCGTACCAGTCCCAGCGAACCGTGTCGGCGAGCGGCCCGATGACCGCGATGGACTTGAGTCCTGCCTTTGCCAGCGGCAGGGCATTGTTTTCGTTCTTGAGCAGGACGACGGACTCCAGCGCCATCTTTTCAGCGACGGCGCGATGCTCCGGGCTGTCCCAGGGCTCCGCGGCGGAGGCCACCGGGGCTGCCTGGCGCTGCGTGGCAGAGGCCGGAACGCCAGCCGCAGGGGCCGCCTCATCGCCTGTGTTCGCGGTCGGGGCGGTGTACTCCTGTCCGGGATCCAGCAGGCCCAGCTTGACCGCGATGACAAACTTGCGCCGCAGCAGGCCGTCGATCTCGGCCTCCGTGACCGCGCCTTCCTTTACCGCCGCTTTGGTCTCGTCCTTGTAGGTATCGAGAAACTGGTTAATGCCCGCATGGAGGCAGGCGATCACCGCGGTCTTCTGGTCCGGGTACCGCTTGTGGTCGGTCCACAGCAGCTTTACGGCGCCGCCATCGGACGACAGCACATCCACGCCCCACTTGTCTTCCACGATTGACTTGAGGATCGGGTTCACGACCATCGGTGTGCCGTTCCAGGCGTTGTAGCTGGCCATTACGCCACGCGCGCCGCCATCGACGAAGCCCATGCGGAACGGGACCGAGTAGTACTCCCAGAACAGGCGCTCGTCGAAGACAGAGTCTGACTTGGTCCGAAAGTTTTCATTGCTGTTCGCCAGGAAATGCTTCAGCAGGGCAGCTGCCTGCCAGTGGTTCGGGTCGTCGCCCTGCAAACCGCGAACGAAGTTCACCACCATGGTTCCGTTGAAGAATGGATCTTCGCCGTACACCTCTTCACTGCGTCCCCAGCGCGGATCGCGCGCCAGATCGGCCTGCGGACCCCACTGCATGTAGATCTGGCGGCCGTATTTCGGCGTCTCCGAGATATAACGTGCCTCGGAGCCTTCTACCGCGGCGGCCTGCCGGACGAGGTCCGGATCCCAGGTCTCGCCCATGCCGGGAGGCTGGGGGAATTGCGTTGTGTAGATGGCCGACCGGTCCGCCTTGCCGCCTCCGCGCTGCACCACGCCGTGGATGCCTTCCGAGCTGCCGAAGCTCTTCACCTTCAGCCGTGGCACCGCCGTATTGGTGCTCAGGCAGTCAATCTTCTCGTCCAGCGACATGTGCGAAAGCAGGTCGTTGATCCGGGCGTCCGCAGGCAGCGAGGTATTGCGAAACGCGGTCGCTTCCTGCGCCTGACCGGGGGTGCAGGAGAGGCAGCAGAAGAAGCCAAGAGCCGCAGGGAGGAAGCGCGAAGTGGATTTTTGTGCACAGGCGAAGAAAGAAGGACGCAGTGGAAGACCTCAAGGGGCGGCATGCCCCAGTGAAGCATCATCGTGCACCCTAACCTTTGTCAAGAACTCCGTTTTACCCACGATTGTTTGTCCCTCCGACATTTCTCCCTTTCAGCTAATCTCCGATGAACGAAGGAAAAAGCAGAAAATAACGGTGGAAAACCAGACAACTGCCGAAGACAACCGCAACGCGACGCGATAGGCTGGTCGAAACCGGGGTTGATGAACTTGGTTCACGAGCAGGCGGGAGTACCGGGGTGAAGAGAGTGCGTTCGCAACGCTGTGCCGCGGTTCTGGCGCTCGGCTGCCTGTTGTTGCCCAGCGCTTCCTCCCGCGTGGCGGGGGCCCAGGAAGAGGGTTCACCGACGGCCGTGCTGCTGAGCCGGGCGCGGACCCTGGAAGGGCGTGGCCGCCTGGACCTGGCGAAGCAGGACTGGGCGCAGGTTTTACAGCTGCAGCCGGATGACGCAGAGGCACTCGGGGGGCTGGTGCGCGCTGCCAGGGCGGAGCATCGCACCGCGGACGCCGCGCAGTACCTGGCCCGGTTGCGTGCGACACACCCCAACGATCCGCAGGTGAGCCGGCTGGAAAACGCCGCTAAAGGCCAGGAATCGGGCTCGGACCTGGCCGAAGCAGCACGGCTGTCGCGGGCCGGGGACAATCGGGCCGCCTTTGCGATCTACAGACGAATCTATGGCGTTACCCCGCCTCCGGGTGCGCCGGCACTGGCGTACTACGGGGCCGAGGCCGCGACGGAGGAAGGCCGTCCCCAGGCCATTGCCGGTCTGCGCGCCCTGTCCGATGCGTATCCAGCGGAGCCGCGGTATTCGCTGGCGCTTGGACGCACTCTGCTGGCCAGCCCCCGCACCCGTGCCGAGGGCCGGACGCTGCTGGAGCGATATCCAGGGAATCCGGAAGCAGTCGCCGCGCTGCGGGGAACTCCGAGTGGGACGGACGTGGCAAGCAGTGGAGGAGTCCCTGCAAGCCCGCGAGTACCTGGTGGTAAACCCTCACCCGCCACCCCTTTGACGCCGCCTGTTGCCGTCCAGCATTCACCGACGGCGATAGCTCCGAACGATCGAGGTGACCAGCTCTCCACGGTGACGCAGCCCCCACGAGCACCAGGTTCGACCCCGCGAGCAACCTTTCGGACAACCTCGGGGCCGGGAGCGCCGGTTCACCATGGGGCGTATGCCGCGCAGGAGCAGGCAGGCTTCGCGGCACTCAACGGACGCCGAACGGCTGACGCAGAACAGATCTTTCAGGACATCCTCGCAAAGGATCCAACGAACCCACGAGCTCTGGCCGGGCTTGGCTATGCGCGCGTCTCAGCGGGAGATCTGAAGACGGCCGTTGTTTTCTTTGAGCGGGCGCAGGAGAACGGGGACCACAGCCTGGCACTGACCCGGGCCCTCGTGAATACGCAGTTCGATTTGACATTGAAGACCGCGTCTGCGGCGCGTACCCGGGGAGATCTGCCTGATGCGGAGATCCGGTATCGGGCAGCTCTGGGGGAGAGGCCCGGCGATCCGGATGCCCTGGAGGGTCTGGGAGGTCTACTGCTTCAGTCCGGTCGCGCGGATGCCGCGGTACCTGTCTTCGTTCACTTGACGCAGGTGCGCCCGATGAGTCCTGCGGCGTGGCGTGGTCTGGTCATCTCGCAAGCAAGTGCGGGGCGGCCCGCGGAGGCGCTGGCAAGTGACAGCCATGTGCCCGCGGACGCACGACCTCCGCTGCAAGGGGACCCTAGCTACGAACAGGCACTGACGACAGCGCGGGGTGCTCAAAGCGCTCCCAATACGCAAGTAGCAAAGGCCGAACCGCCTCCCGTCGTGCGAGCCCCTGTGACCCCGGCTGAGCGGCCCCGCCCGCTTCCTCCGGTGTCGCCGGCGCCTGCGCCGACCACGGCTGCGCCCCTGGTGAAAACGCCCTCTGCGACGAGCGTGGCAAGTGCGCCAACGATGCAGCCCGTAGCTCCGCCGCAGCCCGTGAAGCCCAGCCCCGCCCCACCTTCGCCAGGGCCACAGGGAGTGGCTGTCGAGCCACCAAAGGCAAGCTCGTCGCCCTCGGCGCCAAAACAACCCGTATCGAGCCGTGCTTCCGGCAAGAAGGCCGCGCGCCCTGCTTCTCCGGCGAAGCCTTCCACGGCGGTTGTGGCGAGTGCGCCAGCCATTGTCGCTACTCCGCCGCCGCCGCAGCCGCGAGGTGAAGAGGTGATCGCAGCGGAACGCACGACGCAAGGAGAGGCTGCGCTCTCCCGAGGCGAGGACGCCCGCGCCGCGGAGCTGTTCCGGGAAGCGGCCACCCGCGATCCAGCAAGGCCGAGTGCATGGAAGGGCCTTGTGGGTGCGCTGCATGCCGAGG
Source organism: uncultured Acidobacteriaceae bacterium (assembly GCA_964247615.1). Lineage (GTDB taxonomy): Bacteria > Acidobacteriota > Terriglobia > Terriglobales > Acidobacteriaceae > Granulicella. Next base: position 43,690 of record CAXTVC010000001.1, on the reverse strand, counting down.
GTAAGAGCGGCGAAGCCCACGATGTACTGGAACGCATTCCCCCGGGCGCGCATGAGGTGCTTGGCCTGGATGCGACGTTTCTGGCGACGGCGGGTGAGGTGTATCTCGCGTCGGAGCGCCCGGATGAGGCGTTGCATGCCTACGCCCGCGCGCAGGCCGTCTTCGCCACGCAGAAACTGTCGCCCCCGTTGGATATCGTGTTGCGCATTACGGCGCTGCTGGCGGCGCGCGAGGATGACGGCAATCTCTACCGCGAGCTGGTGTACCTTGGCGACCGTCGGGACCTGAACGACTCCCAGCGCCGGGATGTGCAGATGATCTGGACGGGATGGGCGGTGCGGCGGGCGCGCACGCTTGCGGCTGCCGGCGAGCAGGCTCGTGCCGTCACCGTCCTGAACGCCGCCGCGGCCGCCTTTGCCGGGAACGCGGAGGTGCTGAACGCGGTTGCGAAGGGCTACGCCGGGGTAGGGCTGCCCAGGGAGGCCGTCGCCCTGTACAAGGCGAAGGATCTTTCCGCGGCTCCCGCCAGTGAACTGGAGGCCGCCGTGGGAGCGGGCATCGCGGCACATGACTTCAAGACCGCCGAGGGTTGGGCGCGGCTAGGGCGGGAACGCTTCCCAAGCGATCCGGAGATGCTGACCGTGACCGCGGAGCTGGAACAGGCACGGGGGCACGAAGGCCGGGCGGTCGAGCTGGCGCGGCAGGCCAGGGCGCTCGCTCCGGCGCAGGACCCTGGGCAGGTGCTCACCGCTGAGCTGCGCGAAGCGAGCGCAGGCCATGGCTGGCGCAAGCCCTCGGGTGGCCAGCTTGCGGTGCTGCTGAGCCCGGCGGATGCCTTAAGCGCGGCTGCGGGATCGTCGGGAGCGCGGCCGTTTCTGCCGGCTCTTGCCGACACAGCCGGCAACCAGCGAGCTGCCGGGGAGATCCCTGCGCTCGCCGGTTATGACGAGCCTGCGCGTTAAGGCGCAGGTACCCGGTCAACTCGCGTCACTGAGACGCTACAATTGGAAGACGTTTCCACGCGACAGCTTGTGTGTAGTGCAACTGCGGTGGCGTCTGGCGAGCGCATGGATCAGGTTGTTACCGAAGGGAAAAACGAGGGCCGGCTGAAGCTGCTGAAGACCCTTCCGGGTTTTGCAATCAGTGCCTTTTTTCTATGGTGGACCTTTCGAGGCTTCCACTTCTCTGAATTTCGCAATGTGCGCCTTGCTGCACCCCTCTGGATTCTTGGTGTCGTCCTGTTCAGCGTTCTAGGCTACGGCACACGCTGTTATCGCTGGTGGCTGATGCTGCGCAGCTACGGCTCACGACTGGGTGACTGCGCGCGCGTGTTGCTGACCTCGCTGGCCGCTAACAACATCCTGCCGTTCCGCATCGGCGACGTGATGCGTGTCTTCACCTATGCGGAGGACCTGGGAGCCACGCCCTCAGTGGTGCTCAGCACGGTGATCCTGGAAAAGCTGCTGGATGTGTTCTCGCTCGCGGTGTTGTTCGTGGTGACGATGCATACCGGCCGCGTGGTCTCGCCGCATCTGCGTACCGCGGCAGAGCTGGGCCTATTCTTCTCCACGGCTGGTCTGTTGGTGATGGTGTTCGGGGCCAAGACGCTCGAACCGGTCATCCAAAAAGCCTTTGCCGGGGCAACGAATGCGACGCTGCGCAAGCTGGAGCACTGGCTGGTGCTGGCCCTGGAGTGCATACGGCAGATCGGTGTTGCCGGATCGCTGCTGCTGGTAGTGGTCAGCTTCGCGGCCTGGGCCTTTGAGGGGCTGCTGTATGTGTCCGCTGTGAGGCTGGTGGGCTTGCAAACGGACTGGGCGGGACCTTGGCAGGCGGTGTCACAGGCGAACTTGTCGTTCCTGATTCCCAGTTCTCCTGGCGGTATTGGGCCCTTCGAGTTTGCCTGTAAGGACGCGCTGATGCGCCATGGCGTGACGGACATCGCGGCGACCATCTTCGGGCTGCTGATCCACGGCTGGCTGCTGGTAGTTCTCACCGGGGTAGGTGGTGTCTGGTTCCTGGCGCACCGGTTACACCGGTCGCGGCGCAAGCCACTGGCTGAAGAGCTGGGGACGTTGCCGGCACAGTTGCCGTAAGCGGTTCCACACGAAAAGGACACGAAATGTACCGCATTCTGCAGGAGACGTTGCAAGAGCGCGTCGCGGAGCTGGTGAAGGATCGTTACGGTATCGAGCTGCCCGGCTTCGCCGTCGAGCTGCCGCCTAAGATCGAGTTCGGTGAGATGGCGCTGACGGTGGCGCTGCAGCTGGCGCGGCCTCTGAAGAAAGCTCCCCGCGCTATCGCCCAGGAGCTGCAGGCCGCCATCGCGGAGATGCCCGGCGTAGCCCATGTGGAGATTGCCGGAGCAGGCTACCTGAACGTCAAGCTGGACCGAGCCGCGGTTGCGCGCAGCATCGCGGCAGACGAGCACGCGGTGGTCGGTGGCCCGGGCTTCCGACTGCTGGAGCACACAAGCATCAACCCAAATAAGGCCGCGCACGTGGGGCATCTGCGCAATGCCATCCTGGGCGACAGCTTCGGGCGCATGCTGCGGCGCGGGACCGGTGCGGACGCCCGCTGGAAGCAGGGTTACGAGCTCGGTGTGCAGAACTATATCGACAACACCGGGGTGCAGGTCGCGGACATCGTCGTTGCTGTGACCGAGCTCGAGGGCATGTCCCTCGCGGATGTGCGGCAGTGGCTGACGGAGACGCTGGAGAGCAACGAGCGACTCGACTATCTCTGCTGGGACATGTATGCGCGGGTGTCGCAATGGTACGAGGCAGATCCCCAACATGCGCCGGCTCGCAAGAAGCTGCGCCTGGACATGCTGCATGCCATTGAAGCCGGCGGCAATGACAACGCGACGATTGCCGATCTGATCGCGACTTCCGTCCTGCGGACGCACCTGGTCACGATGGAGCGGCTGGGGATCGAGTACGACTTTTTGCCGCGCGAGAGTGAGATTCTGCACCTTCACTTCTGGGAAGCTGCTCGCAAGCTCATGGTCGACCGCGGCGTGCTCTACCTGGAGACGCTGGGCAAGAATGCCGGTTGCTGGGTGATGCGCCGGGCCGGGGCGCCGACGCTTGCCGAAGGCGAGGTGGATGAGGATGCCAAGATCATCGTGCGCTCCAATGGCACGGTGACCTATGTGGGCAAAGACATTGCCTACCATCTCTGGAAGTTTGGTCTTCTAGGGCTGGACTTCGGCTATGCGCGTTTCCATGAGTACCCGACTCACACCTGCTGGATCTCCACGGTGGAAGGCGAGGAGCCGCATCCCAGCTTCGGTCACGCCAGCGCGATCTATAACGTCATCGATTCGCGCCAGGACGATCCGCAGACGCAGGTGAAGGAAGCGCTGCGCGCCCTTGGCTTTGTGAGTGAGAGCGAGCAGTACACGCACCTGAACTATGCCATGGTGGCGTTGACGCCGCGCTGTGCCCAGGATCTCGGCTACACGCTGAAGGACGAGGACAAGGGTCGTCCTTATATCGAGGTCTCCGGACGCAAAGGCTTTGGCGTGAAGGCGGACGATCTGATCGATCGTATGATCGCCGCGGCGCGCGCCGAGGTCGATGGGCGGCACCCTGAGCTGAGCGAAGCCGAACGTGCGGAGATCGCGAACGCCATTGGGATAGGTGCGCTGCGCTTCTTCATGCTGCGTTTCACACGCAATACGGTCATCGCGTTCGACTTCCATGATGCCCTCAGCTTTGAGGGCGAAACCGGGCCGTATGTGCAGTACGCCGCCGTACGTGCCGCCAATATCTTCCGCAAGGCCGGTGTCACTGAGGCTGATGCGCTGCAGGCCATGGTCGATCCTGGCGTCTCCGCTCTGCTCGCCACCGAAACCGACATCTGGGAGCTATGGCTGACCGCCTCGCGGCTCACCCTGGTTCTAGAGCAGGGCATCGCTGGGGCGGAGCCGGCGATCTTGGCCCGCTACGCTTTCCAACTGGCGCAGAGCTTCAACAACTTCTATCACCGCCACAACATCCTGAAGGAGACCGACGCGACCCGGCGAGCCCTGCTGCTGGCCACGGCCGCTGTGGCACGGCGGGAGATGGTGAGGGTGCTGGGATGGCTTGGCATCACTGTTCCCCCCGTCATGTAGCGCAGCAGCTACAACGGCCAACGGAGGCTTAGCTGCCGTAGCTGCGCACCCACTCCGTTATGGAGCGGACGGCGATGCCGCTGGGTCCCTTCGACTGCCATGGCTTGTCAGTGTCAATCCAGGCTGTGCTGGCGATGTCCAGGTGGATCCACGGGGTGTCCTCCACAAACTCCTTGAGGAACATGGCCGCCGTAATGGAGCCGCCATAGCGCGAATTGCCGGTGTTCTGGATGTCGGCGATGGAACTCTTGATCTGGTCGCGATAGTCATCGGTGCAGGGCAGGCGCCACAGCTTCTCGCCGCTGGTCGGAAGCACGGACAGGAGCCGTTCCGCGGTTGCGTCGTCGTTGGAAAACAGGCCGACGTTCAGCTGTCCCAGGGCCACACCGATGGCCCCTGTCAGGGTCGCTGCATTGATGAGACGTGTTGCGCCGAGCTGCTTCGCATAGTGCAGGCCGTCTGCCAGCACGAGCCGGCCCTCGGCATCCGTGTTGAGGATTTCGATGGTCTTGCCGGACATGGCGGTGAGCACATCTCCCGGCTTGTAGGCTCGTGCATCGGGCATGTTCTCCGCCGAGCAGCACACGCAAATGACACGCACAGCCGGCTTCAGCAGCGCGATGGCACGCATGGCCCCGAGCATGGCGGCGGCACCGGCCATGTCGTACTTCATCTTGTCCATGTTTTCGGCGGGTTTAATGGAGATGCCGCCGGTATCGAAGGTTATTCCTTTGCCGACAAGTCCCATGACGGGCGCGCCCTCTGGCGGAGGCGTAGACGGCTCATAGCGAAGCACGATCAATGCGGGTGGCTCGACTGAACCCTGGGCTACGGCGAGAAAGGCGCCCATGCCGAGCTCCTTGAGCTTTTCTGTCGAGTGAACTTCGGACTGCAGACCAACCTCGCTGGCCATGGCCTGCGCGCGGCGGCCCAGCTCGGTAGGCGTCAAGACGTTGCCGGGCTCGTTTATCAAGGAGCGGGCGAAGTTCTGGCTTTCGCCGAGGATTACACCCTGATCGAAGCCTGACTGCGCGTCAGAGCGAGCCTTGCCGTCTGTCTCCTGAATCAGCAGAGTTAAATCGTGGATGCTTTGATCTTTGCGATCAGAACGGTAGGTGTCGATGTCGAAGTCTGCGATTAGCGCGCCCTCGAGCAGCGCCCGCGCGGTCAGCTCGCAGGGCAGTGAGTCCAGGTGCTCATCGGCGAGCGCGTGGTCTTCCGGGAAGCTGAAGGCGAGCTCATGCAGGCTGCGGGGTTTGCAGGAGCGGATGGCAACGCCAGCCCCCTTGCGCACCTCATGGGCATTCAGGGACGCGACCTTGCCCAGCCCCACGATCAACAACCGTTCCGCCTTCAGGCCGGCCGGCGCGTGCAGCAGCAGCGTCTCCCCGGCACCCGCCTTGAACTCGCCGGAGGTAAGCCACGGCGCGGCGATCCGTCCGATGGCGTCCGAGGTGGTCAGTAGCGCCGGCGAAGTCGGCGCATCCTTTCCGCTGGAAATGTCCACGGCAAAGACGGCAAGCAGGGGAGTGGCGAAGGTGGCGGGATCCAGGAAGAGCAGCTTTGCGTTCACAGATCCAATGTTAGATGAAACAGCCGCTCTGGTTACAGCATTCAACGCCTCTGGGATCGCGCAATGGCCGCCTTCGTTTCGCGGTCGGTCTCTTTCTTGCGCTCTGTCTCACGCTTGTCCCAGTCCTGTTTGCCCTTGGCGAGCGCGATCTCGCACTTCACTTTGCCGTTTTTGAAATAGAAGCGGACGGGGATAACGGTATAGCCCTTGCCCTTGGTGGCGGCGAAGAGCTTCTCGATCTCGCGCTTATGCAGCAGAAGCTTCCGCGTTCGGAGAGACTCGTGATTCATGGCGTTGCCATGGGTGAACGGGCCGATGTGCGCGTTCAGCAGAAAGGCCTCGCCATCCTTTAAAAGGCCGTAAGCGTCCTTCAGGTTCGCCTTGCCTTCACGGATGGACTTTACCTCGGTGCCCCGCAGCGAGATACCTGCCTCAAAACGATCTTCCAGGAAGTAGTTGAAGCTGGCGGAGCGATTGAACGCCGCGTCCCGCGAGCCAGTCGCGATGGGATCACGGTCCTTTGCCTTAACTGGACTGGCCTTTTGGGTCGTTGGTACGGTCGGATTGGAAAGGGAGCGCGGCATTTCGGTTGATCCTGAACTTCTGGGACTGCTGGAACTTGTGACAGTGGGGCCGCTTTTAAGGTCGCGGGTATGGATGCGGGCCGGAGTCCCTTGGCTGCACCGGAAGTTGTAGGACGGAGGGAAACGACCGGCCTTCCCGCTCGTCCAAGACAACAGATCAAACGGCTCTCTCCGTCTCGCCTGCAACCGGGTCCGGACCCGAGGAGCCCACCGCAAAGAACGTAAAGGCCACTTTTACAAATGGTACTATCTCCGTATCCTGACCTGTCGCTGGAGTCCGCACAGCAAAGCCCTTTCGTGCGCCGCGAGGAGCGTGGCACGGCGAGCCTGCGGAGCTTGGATATGCGGAGCGTTCAGAGCCAACGGGAGCGGGTCGAGGAAATGACGCAGGGCAGAACGTTTGGGTACGGCCTCGGGCCGGGATGGAAGACAGGCACGCGCGCCGTTTCGGCTTTGTTGCTGGGCTTCGGCTTGGTGCACACAGCCGCCTACGCACAGTCTGCGAATACGTGGAACAAGCGCGGACAGCAAGCGGAGGTCCGCGAGGACTACGACGCAGCTTTTGAGGCGTACCGCCAGGCTCATCTCAAGAATCCGAAAGATCTCCGATTCCGGGAGCGCTATGAGCGCGTCAGGTATACCGCGGCCAACCTGCATGTGGACCGCGGCCGCGTGTTGCGCCAGTCCGGGGACGTGACCGGCGCGATTAATGAGTTTGCTCGCGCCCTGCAGATTGATCCGGGCAACGAAGCGGCGGCACAGGAGATGCAGATCACCGAGCGCCCGCCGGCGACGCCCATTACCCCCGGCACTGTCGGGGCAATTCAAGGCAGCGTGCGCCCAGGGCAGACCCTGATTCCCGGCGTCGATACCCAAAGTCCCCGGCAGCGCAATGTGCAGGACGAGATCTCCTCGCTTTCGGCGCCCGTCCAGCTGCAGCCGGTCTCGAACGACCCCATCACGCTGCACATGGTAGAGGACTCCAAGAACATCTACCAGGCAATCGGGAAGCTCGCCGGGATCAATGTGATCTTTGATCCCGAGTACACCTCAAAGCGTGTGCAGGTTGATCTCACGAGCGTGCCGCTGTTCGACGCGCTCCGCATCGTCGAGACCCTGAGCGGAACCTTTTGGAAGCCGGTCACGCCGAACACCGTCTTTGTGGCACAGAACTCGCGCAACAAGCGCACCGACCTCGATGATCTGGCCGTGCAAACGTTCTACCTGACCAACGTCTCGCAGCAGAACGACGCTAACGAGATCCTGGTGGCCCTGCGGAATCTGCTGGACCCCAGCGTGAAGCTCTACCTGGTCAACAGCCAGAATGCCATCGTGCTGCGCGCGACCCCGGATCAGCTGGTTCTTGCGGAAAAGCTCATCAACGACCTCGACCGTACACGCTCCGAGGTGATTGTGGATGTGGCGGTGCTCGAAGTGAGCCGTGACAAGCTACGTAATCTTGGGATCACGTTGCCGCAGAGCTTTGGATTAACACCGCAGACCTCCAACTCTAGTTCTACGTCCAGTTCGACGACCTCCGGAACGACAACAAGCAGCGGAACGAGCGGGACAACCACTTCCAGCACGAATCTCACACTCAACACTCTAGGCAACTTGAATGCGACAAACTTCGCAGTCACGGTGACGGGTGGAACGGTGAATGCACTGCTCACCGACAACGACACGCGCATTCTGCAGAACCCGCGCATCCGGGCCTCGGATGGCCAGCGCGCCACGCTGAAAATCGGCTCCAAGATTCCGGTCGCTACCGGCTCCTACAGTTCCACGCTGTCGACCACGGCGTCCCTCGGGGTGCAGACGCAGTTCACCTACATCGACGTCGGCGTAAACATCGACATGACGCCCACGGTCCACTTTGACCGTGAGGTCTCGCTGAAGATGAAGGTCGAGATCTCCAGCACAAACGGCAATGTAACCATCTCCGGTGTGACTGAGCCGATCATCTCGCAGCGCATCGCGGAGCAGGTCATTCAGCTCAAGGATGGGGAGCCTTCGATCCTTGCCGGACTGCTGCAGAAGCAGGACACCCGCTCGGTAAGCGGAACGCCCGGGCTGGGTGAAATACCGCTGCTGAAGTACTTCTTTTCCAGCCAGTCAAAGGAGCAAACCTCCGACGAGATCGTCTTCCTGATCATCCCGCACATCGTGCGTGAGTCGCTGGTCACCGCCGACAACACGCGGCCGATCTATACCGGCACAAGCAATTCGGTGGAGCTGATTCGGCGGACGACCCCCGCTGGTCAGAGTGCCGTTGCTGGAGCGGTGGAGCGTCCGGTGGGTACGACGACCTCGGCGGCGAACGCGGCCAATTCCATGCTGGGCGTGATTGGGAGCGCGGACAAACCGCCGACACCGCCGGCAGCGACCGCTCCTGCAGCGCCCATCGTGAACATGGCTGCCGCCGCGAACCAGGTTCCCGTGAGCCTCAGCGTGGCACCATCATCTTCTGCACCTGCGGTCGGGTCCACCTTCCAGGTCTCCGTGGTCGCCGCAAACGCTCACGATCTGTTTGAAGTGCCCATGCAGATGCGTTTCGATCCGCGCGTGCTCACGCTGGTGAACGTTGACTCAGGCGATCTGTTGGGACGTGATGGCCAGGCGGTGGCGCTTGTTCATCGCGACGAAGGCAACGGCACGGTGACCATCTCGGCTTCACGGCCGCCCCAGACGCAGGGCGTGAATGGTGGAGGGGTGGTCTGCACGTTAACCTTCAAGGCCAACGCGGCTGGAGATTCACCCCTGTCGCTGATCAAGATTGGCGCCAAGGACAGCAAGGGAACGACTCTGCCCGCTATCGGCACGCAGGGCGTCGTGCATGTGAAGTAGGGGATGCAATGTTCAGCGTGAGGCGAGTCCGGCGACAGTGCACAGGCGGCTTTGGCCCGCGGCGGCCCGAGGGTTGGTCCGGTGATGCCGGTGTCACATTGATCGAGCTCATCGTCGTGGTCACCATTCTGAGCATCCTGGCGATGGCCGCCGTGCCGATTGCCCGCTTCGAGGTAAAGCGCCGCAAGGAAAGGGAGCTGCGCGCTGATCTGTGGGATATGCGCCGCTCCATCGATGCCTATAAGGACGCTGCGGATCTAGGTGGCATCCAGGTGAAGCCGGATTCGAATGGCTACCCGCCGGACCTGGAGACGCTGGTGAACGGCGTGGAGATCCAGGAGAAGCATGTGCGATTTCTACGTGCTATCCCGCAGGATCCCATGACGAAGTCCAGTGACTGGGGCCTGCGCTCCAACCAGGACGAGACCGATTCGGATAGCTTTGGCGGCCAGAACGTCTTCGACGTGCACTCCAAGAGCACCGGGACGGCACTCGATGGCACGAAGTACAGCACGTGGTAGGCAGGTGGGTGAGGCGGCGATGAGCGAGTCGAAACGAAAGACGAGACAACGACCGCGGGATAGCAGCGGCACCGACGGCTTCACGCTGATCGAACTCATCATCGTCATGACGGTTATTGGACTGCTTGCGTCGATTGCCATCCCGAGCTATCTCAACTCCGTCAAGCGGGCGCGGGAGGCCGTTCTGCGCGAGGATCTGCACACGATGCGGTCGGCCATCGATAGTTTCACCGTCGACAAGGAACAGGCGCCGCAGACGCTGGACGATCTGGTACAGGCGGGCTATCTCAAGTCGATCCCTATCGACCCCGTAACGAACCACGCGGATACCTGGATTACTGGGCAGAGTGACACGTTGACGAGCATCAACGAGACCCAGGGCGGGATTAGTGACGTCCACTCAGGGGCCCAGGGCCTGGCCTCTGACGGCAGCACGTACAACAACTGGTAGACGGTCGCCGGCAGGGGAAGAGCCGGCGAAGAAATGAAACCAAAGAGGCACAAATCCGTCTAAGATGGTACGGAGAGCCGCGCCCGCACGGCAGGAGCCCGACTCGCCGGAGGTTCCCCATGCGCAATCTGCTCATCGCAGCAACATTGCTGGTCCCGACCGGGCTACTTGTCTCTCAGCAGCCAGTCCCATCCAGCGACCCGACTTCCGGGCAGAACAGCCCCACCCAGACCTCCCCCGCGAAGCCGGAGGCTGGCGATCCGGTCCCCGTGCCGCAGACCGACCCCAAAAACTCCAAGAGCGACCGCAAGCCATTGCCGACGCCCGACGGGGCATCGGCAAAAGCGGATGTGATTCCGTCTCCGGGTGAGGCGCTGGATCCACATATCAAGCAGGGCAGCGAGGACGACGTGAACGCCGTTGGTACGCGCAACATCGGCGGCCGCGGCATGGGTAACTGGTTTTCGACAAACTGGGAGATCTCCAACGGGAAGCAGTATTCCATGGAGATTGAGAAGTCGTCACACCTGGTCACCGACCCCGTCATTGTGGAGTACGTCAATCGGGTGGGCCAGAACATCGTGCGGAACTCCGATGCGAAGGTACCCTTCACGATCAAGGTCCTGGACACGGACGAGATCAACGCCATGGCGCTGCCGGGCGGGTTCTTCTACGTGAACTCCGGCCTCATCCTGGCGTGTGACTCCGAGGATGAGTTAGCCGGCGTGATGGCACATGAGATCTCGCATGTGGCAGCGCACCATGCAGCCCGCGAGATGACCCGCATGAATTACATGCAACTGGGCTCTATCCCGCTGATGATCTTTACGCAGGGTACATGGACGGGTTACGGCATCTACGAGGCATCGCAGCTCGCCGTACCGCTCACGTTCCTGCAGTTTTCGCGGCAGTTTGAGTCCGAAGCGGACTTCCTGGGTGTGCAGTACATGTATAAGGCAGGCTATGATCCGCAGGGCATGGTGAGCATCTTTGAAAAGCTCGATGCACTGCAGAAGCATAAGCCGGGTGCCATCTCGCGTGCTTTCAGCGATCATCCCGCAACGCCGGATCGCATCGACAACGTTGAAAACGAGATTGCCACGATTCTGCCGGCCCGTCCGGAGTACATGGTCACCACGTCGGAGTTCGACGTCGTCAAGGCACGACTGGCTCGCATCCAGAACAAGCGTGGGCTGAACGACAAAAAGGGTGGCAACAAGCCGACGCTGCGGCGCACGGCCGGATCCAACAACGATCCGAACTCGAATGACCCGAACAATGCCGGGGGCGATAAGCCCACTCTCGGCCGTAGAAACTAACTGCAGCTGGCGGATCGAAGGAGCCCGGCTTCAGGCCGGGCTTCTGCTCGTATACAGGCCGGTGCACTTGCGAACCCGCAGACGACAAGGAGCGACGAATGGTACAGGATGAGAAGCGTTACACGACAGGCTATACAGAGGACCACGCGAAGTCAGGGCTGGACTTTCCTTTTCCAGAGATTGAGACCTGGGGCAACCAGTTCGCAGCTTACGAGATCCTCATCGATGATCCAGAGTTCACAAGCGTGTGTCCCAAAACCGGGCTGCCGGACTTCGGTGTCCTGACCATTCGCTATATGCCGCGCGAGCTCTGTCTTGAGTTGAAGTCCTTGAAGGAATACCTGTTCTGCTACCGAAACCTGGGCATCTTTCAGGAGAACATCGCCAACCAGGTGCTCAACGATCTGGTAAAGGCGACTGATCCTGTGTGGGCCGAGGTCAAGGGAGATTTTCGACCGCGCGGTGGCATCTCCACAGTCGTCACGGCAAGGTATCCCCGTACCGAAGAGATGCGGTAAGCTCCCCAGGCAAGTACTCGCAGGCGGTAAACTGACGGGTATGCCTTCAGGTGTTTCAGTAGTGATTCCAGCGTTGAATGAAGCGGAGTCCATCGGAGTGGTTGTGCGGTCGATGCCCTGGAACAGCATCGATGAGTGCATCGTGGTCGATAACGGCAGCACGGATGATACAGGGACAGTAGCCCGGCAGGCTGGTGCCCGTGTGGTGACCTCCCCGCGAGGGTATGGGGCGGCGATGGCTGCGGGCACCGCTGCCGTGCTGCCCTCCACAAACGTCATCGTGATGATGGACGGCGATGGATCGGATGACGTATCCCAGATGCCTGCCTTGCTGGCACCTGTCCTTGCCGGGGAGGCGGACTTCGTCATCGGCTCACGCATCCGGGGTCGGCGTGAGCCCGGGTCCATGCTGCGTTCACAGATCTTTGCGGCGCACCTGATTGGGCGCCTGGTCAAGCTGCTGTATGGCTTCCGCTACACGGACATGGGTCCGTTCCGCGCCATCCGCCGGGACGCACTGGAGCGCATGCATATGCGCGAGATGACCTTTGGATGGAACCTGGAGATGCAGATCAAGGCTGTACGCATGAAGCTGCGTATCCGCGAGATGCCGGTCAACTACCGGCGGCGCCTAGGCGGTGTGTCCAAAGTTTCGGGGGATCTGCGGGCGTCGTTTCTGGCCGGCAGGCGCATCCTTGGCGTCTTCTGGCGCGTGAGGCGCACGTCCTAGTGGGCCCAGATGTCGTCATTGAGCTTCAAAAAGTAAACGTGGCGCGAGGGGATCGACTGGTCCTCACAGACGTCAATCTGCGCCTGTCCGCCGGCGAGCATCTGGTCATCCTGGGGCCGAACGGCTGCGGTAAGTCGACTCTGCTGAAGACGCTCACGTGTGAGTTGTATCCGGTGCCGGATCCGCACACGCGTGTAAGCCTGTTCGGCCGACCGCGATGGGATGTGACCGAGCTGCGGCGCAGAATGGGCGTTGTGAGTGCGGACCCGCCAGGCGAAGCGATGCGGGGCAACACAGGTTTTGAGGCCCTGCTCACAGGCTTCTTCTCCAGTGCAAAGCTATGGCCGAATCTGACCGTGACTGAGGCCATGGAAATGAGGGCTTCGCAGGTTCTCTCGCTGGTTGGTGCAACGTCGTTGCGAGACAGGCTGGTAGGCGAGATGAGTGCAGGGCAGCAACGTCGGATCGCCATTGGCCGCGCGCTGGTGGGCACCGGCGACGGCCGCATGCTGTTGCTGGATGAGCCGTCTAACGCACTCGATCTGGCAGCGCAACATGATCTTCGCGAGATGCTCGGCGCGCTTGCGCGAGCCGGCACGGCCATCCTGATGATCACGCATCATGTGAGCGACATCCTGCCCGAAATGAAGCGCGTGGTCATGATGAAAGACGGACAAATCACCGCGGATGGCTCCAAGCAGGACCTCCTGACAGGGCTGAGGCTGAGCGAGCTGTTTGGCCGTGAGATTCGCATGGCCGAGCGGGATGGCGTGCTGTTTGCCTGGTAGCGGAAGGGCTGTTTGTCGGCGAGCGCTGGGTGCCTGGAGAGCTCTACCGGTGTGTCCCTGTCGGGGTGAATTGCACCTGCACCAGCTTGGGCTGCTTCACCTCGATCGGTCCTAGGACAGCCATGTTGGGCAGCGGTCCTTTCACCATCGCGACCTCATCACAGGCATAAAGCCGTGGGCAGGCCTGGCAGTCTTTATAGATCTTGTCCGGCATGGCATTGCGTTCGGCAACGCGAAAGCCGAAATGCTCGAAGAAGGTAGGGATGCGCGTGAAGAGGCAAGTAGTGGCAACGCCGTGCTCTTCAGACTCAGCCATCAGCGCACGTAGCAGCTCACCGCCTGCGCCATGTCCACGCGCCTCCGGGTGCAAAACGATACTGCGTACCTCGGCAAGGTGGGGGCCATAAAGATGCAACGCGCCGCAACCCAGAAAGATGGGCTCCGGTGCCGCGTTGTCAGAAGGGATCGCTTCGGCCACGGTGAAGTCGCGAATGTTTTCGCAGATCTCGGCGTAGGAGCGGCGCAGCAGCGTGCCGTCCCCGGACAGGGAGTTTACAAGATCGAAGATGTCGCGGGCATCCTGCAGGCGAGCCTTGTGGACCTCAACATGTGGCAGTGCCACGTCGGCGGAAGAGGGCACATGCTCGGTCGCTTCGATAAGCTCCGGTAAAGTCTCAAACACCGAGGGGCACCTCCTTCGTATTGGACACGCTAGTCGCAAGACGGTTGCGGTGCTCCGCAAGCGAGGTGCGCACGCGATGCCGCGCCGTGCCTCCGACGACATCGTGACAGTCCACCGTGTGCGCGAGTGACACCGCAGTGAAGAAGTCATCCGTGAAGAGCGGCGAGAGCTCTTGAAGATCCTGCAGCGAGAGGGCATTCAACTCGACACCCTTATCCAGCCCGAGGCGCACAGCATTGCCGATGATCTCGTGCGCTTTGCGGAAAGGAAGACCCTTGTGGGTCAGGTACGTGGCAGCGGCCATGGCATTCAGGTATCCATGTTCAGCTGCAGCCTGCATGCCCGCGGTGCGGAAGGTGAGAGCGCGCGTGAAGTTTGGCAACACCGAGAGCAGGCCCGCAAGCGTGTCAGCGATGTCAAAGATCTGCTCCTGGCCTTCCTGCAAGTCCTTGTTGTATGCGAGTGGCAGGCCTTTAACGAGCGTGCTCAGCGCGGTGCTGGCGCCTAGCAGGCGAGCGGCCTTGCCACGGGCAAGCTCGGTCAGATCAGGATTTTTCTTCTGCGGCATCGCACTCGAGCCCGTTGAGAATGCTTCAGGCAGATCGACAAAGCCAAACTCGGCAGTGGCATAAAGCGTGAGCTCTTCGGCAAATCGCGAGATATGAAGGCCCAGGGTACTTGCCGCCTGTGCGAAGTCGAGCATGAAGTCGCGGTCACTGGTGGCGTCCATGCTATTGCTTGTGGGTGCCGTGAAGCCCAAGGTCTCTGCCGCGATGGTGCGATCAAGAACGAGCGTCGCCCCGGCAATCGCCCCAGAACCAAGGGGGCAGAAGTTCATGCGCGTGCGGGCATCCGCGAAACGGCTGAGGTCACGCTCCAGCATGCTGGCATAGGCCAGCAACCAATGAGCGATAAGCACCGGCTCCGCACGTTGCAGGTGCGTGTAACCGGGCATCACGGCGTCCTTCTGAGACTCGGCCAGGCTCAGCAGCGTGTCGAGCCATACATGAAGGCCATGCGTCGTGCTGTCGACCGCCTCCCGCACAAACAGGCGCATGTCGGTCGCGATCTGCTCATTGCGGCTGCGGCCGGTGTGCAGCTTCAGCGCGAGCGTACCGATCTCTTTGGTGAGCTCGAGTTCGACAAAGTGGTGTATATCTTCGGCCTGTGGTGCGCTTGCAACGATCGCCGCACCTACCTGGGCATTCGAGGTGTCGTAGTCGATCTGGCCACTGGTCGCGCTGATGCGATGGGCCCAGTTCAGTGCACGCTCGCCGACCCGGTCCAGGCCCTCGAGGGTCTGTTGAAGCTCCTCCGATGTGAGGATGTTTGCCGCTGCGATCGTACGCGCGTGAGCTTTGCTGGCCGCAACCTCCTGCGGCAGCAGGCGCCAGTCGAAAGGGAAGCTGCGCTGCCACTGCTCAAAGGTGCGATTGAGTGGCTCGCGAAAGCGGCCTGACCACATCTTGCTGGGTTGTGCATCAGTCATCGTTGCCACTCTTGAGCTGCGGCATCTCCGTACCCTTGCTCAGCGTTAACAGACCCGTCTGCGCATAGGTCATCAGCTTGGCACGCGTATCGGTGATGTCGAGGTTGCGCATGGTCAGCTGCCCTATGCGGTCGCGTGGCGAGAACGTGGATGCCGTCTTCTCCATCGACAGCCGCTCCGGGGCAAAGGTGAGATTGGGGCTTTCTGTGTTGAGGATCGAGTAGTCGTTGCCTCGGCGCAGTTCCAATGTGACTTCGCCCGTAACAGGCTTCGCGACCCAGCGTTGCGCCGCTTCACGCAACATGATGGCCTGCGGATCGAACCAGCGCCCCTGGTACAGCAGGCGGCCCAGCTTGCGGCCGTTGTCCCGGTACTGCTCGAGCGTGTCTTCGTTATGAATGCCAGTAAGCAGACGTTCATAAGCGATGAACAGAAGGGCAAGCCCAGGGGCCTCATAGATGCCGCGGCTCTTGGCTTCAATGATGCGATTTTCAATCTGATCGCTCATACCCAGGCCGTGACGACCACCGATGCGATTGGCTTCAAGCATCATCTCGACGAGATCAGGGAAGTCTCGTCCATTCAGAGCCACTGGAACGCCTTCTGCAAAGCGAACCTTAACCTCTTCGCGCGGCACCGCTACCTCTTCGCGCCAGAAGACCTCGCCCATGATGGGTTCCACGATCTTCATCGAGCTTGAGAGCAACTCAAGATCCTTTGCCTCATGTGTGGCACCGAGGATGTTGGAATCAGTCGAGTAGGCCTTCTCCGACGACATCTTGTACGAGAAGCCGGAGCGCTGCATAAAGGCCGACATCTCGGCCCGCCCACCAAGCTCATCGATGAACGCCTGGTCAAGCCAAGGCTTGTATACCTTCAGGTCAGGATTCACGAGCAGGCCATAGCGATAGAAACGCTCGATGTCATTGCCCTTGAAGGTCGAGCCGTCGCCCCAGATGTTGACGTCGTCTTCCTTCATCGCGGTGACCAGCATGGTGCCGGTGACAGCGCGGCCAATGGGCGTGGTGTTGAAGTACGTCACGCCGGCCGTGGTGATGTGGAAGGCCCCGGCTTGCAGGGCAGCGATGCCTTCGCGCACTAAGGGCGCGCGGCAATCGATCAGCCGTGCCTGTTCCGCACCGTACTCGAGTGCTTTGCGCGGGATCGCGTCGTAATCAGCCTCATCAGGCTGCCCAAGATTGGCGGTGTAAGCGTACGGGATCGCGCCCTTGCCCTTCATCCAGTGAAGGGCCGCGCTGGTATCCAGCCCGCCGGAAAAGGCGATGCCCACCTTCTGGCCAACGGGTAAGGATTCAAGAATGACAGACATGGTTCAAAAACCTCAGAGTTGTTGCCGTCAGGCGTTGAGAGACCGCTAACCGCGGCGACTGCGATTGCCGATCTTGTTGCGACTGTTCGGGATGCGCTTTGCGCCGCCAAGCAGCATCAGCGTGATGGCCTTCTGCGCATGCATGCGATTTTCCGCCTGGTCGAAGACCACAGACTGCGGGCCATCGAGCACAGCATCGGTTACCTCGGCATTGCGGTGCGCCGGCAGGCAGTGCATGAACACAGCCGAAGCCTGCGCCCTGCTCATCAGCTCTTCGTTCACCTGGAACGGCTTGAAGATGGGAGCGCGCCGCGCCGCTTCATGCTCCTGGCCCATGCTCGTGCACACGTCGGTATAGATCGCATCGGCTTCTTCAGCCGCCTTCTGCGCGTCGTGGGTCAACGTCAGCGAGCCGCCCGTGGACTCCGCAATCTCAATGGCCTTGTGAATGATCTCAAGCTTGGGTTCGAAGCCTTTGGGCGTGGCCACCGTGATGTGCGACCCGAGCAGCGCGCCAGCCAGCATAAGTGAATGGCAAACGTTGTTGCCGTCACCCACGTAGGTGAACCGCAGACCTTCCAAGGAACCGAAGCGTTCCTCCAGCGTCATGAAGTCGGCGATGGCCTGGCAGGGGTGCTCGAGATCGGAGAGCGCATTGATGACAGGCACGCTCGCGTGGGTGGCCATCTCCGTGATGGTCTCGTGCGAGAAGGTACGCAGGACGATGACCTGCATCCAGCGCTCGAGGTTGCGCGCCACATCCGGAATGGACTCACGCTCTCCCAGCGGCTGCTTGGTCTGGTCGACGAAAATGGCGTTGCCGCCCAGCGTATTCATCGCAGCCTCAAAGGTGAGCCGGGTGCGCAGCGATGCCTTTTCAAAGAACATCACCATTTGCCGTGCATCAAGCGCGCTGCGGAAGTCTTCCGGATTCGATTTCACCGCATGGGCCAGCTCAAGAATCGCGGCCAGCTCTGAGGCGGAAAGGTCCGCAATCGACGTCAGATCGCGTCCCGCAAGGCCCTTTGCGACCTCGGTAAAGGCTGTATCGGACTGTATGCCCAGGTTGGCAGGCTTGGGGTTACTGGGGCCGTTGTTACGCGGAGTCATGGTCAGGGTCTTGTTGTTATCCATGGACAGTCTCTTCAGGCGCGGGCGCGCCGGTAGCTTGTGGTTGGGGCAGATGGTTCTCGGCGGCTTCCGTGAGAAGCTCGTCGAGAGCTCTGATGGTTTGATCGACGTGCGCGTCCGTGATGAGGTACGGCGGAAGGAAGCGCAGCACCGTCTCGTGGGTGCGATTGATGAGAATGTGACGCTTCAGCATACCGGACAGCACACCCTTCGCGACGTCGGCGGAGAACAGCTCCATGCCGATCATGAGCCCGAGCCCCCGCACATCCGCCACGACGCCGGGATACCTCGCCTGTAACTCCTTCAATTGGCCTTGGAAATAGCGCCCGACCTCCTCGTTGTGTGCGAGCAGATGATCCTTGCGCAACGTGTCGATAACCGCAATCGCGACCGCACAGGCGAGCGGGTTGCCGCCGAAGGTCGTACCGTGCATGCCGGGTTTAATGGCGCGGGCGGCGGCCTCCGTGCAAAGCATTGCGCCGATCGGCACGCCATTGGCCAAGGGCTTGGCCAGGGTTGTGACATCCGGCTGAATGCCGAAGTGCTCGTAGGCAGTCCACTTGCCGGTGCGGCCCATGCCGGACTGAATCTCGTCCAGGATCAGCAGTGCACCCGTTGAATCGCAGAGTTCGCGGGCCGTGCGGAGGAACTCCGCTGAGACAAGATTGATGCCGCCCTCGCCCTGGAGCACCTCGAAGGCAACAGCGCAGACAGTGTCATCGAAGGCGGCGCGCAAGGCTTCCACATCGTTGAAGGGAACGAACTCCACGTCTGGAATCAAGGGACTGAAAGGTGCGCGGTAAGCAGACTTGTGCGTGGTGGACACCGAGCCCATGGTGCGTCCGTGGAAGCTGTGCTCCAGCGCAAGGATCTTCGTGCCCATAGCCCGGCCTTCTGCCCGCAGCAGGGTGGCATTCGCTCGCGCAAGCTTCAGTGCTGCTTCCCATGCCTCGGTGCCGGAGTTGCAAAGGAAGGCACGGTCAAGGCCAGTGATTTCGGTAAGCCGCAACGCGAGGTCCGCGGTGTGCTGATGAAAGAACAGATTGGACGTATGCAGCAGTGCTTGCGCCTGCTTTGTGATGGCCGCGGTAACGGCAGGGTGGTTATAGCCAAGCGCGCACACGCCGATCCCCGAGAGAAGATCGAGATACTCGACACCGCCCTCGTCGACAAGGTGAACGCCTTCACCTCCGACAAAGAGCAGGGGATTGCGCTCGTAGGTGGGCAGCAAAAGCTTTGCCTCGGCGGCCTGAAGTTGAGCGAGATTGCAGGTGGAAACGTCAGCAGACATCAATGGCACTCCGGATAGAAACAAAGCCCTCGCGGGATGGCGGTAAGTAGCAAAGCAAAGGACGCGGTCACGCGACCATGACCTCGGTCCCTTCATCGACACGGCTGCTGCACAGGTCAGGCAACAGACTCGCCGCGGTAGCAGGGAGAATGCGCACGCGCTTCACGCCATGTTGCAGGGCCTCCTTGCACGCATTAAGCTTGGGCAACATACCGCCCGTGATCACGGCATCACGTTCAAGCTGCCTGACCGTGGGGAGGTTCAGCCATCGCATCACGGAGCCGTCCGCGCCCTTCACGCCGGGCACATCGGTAAGAAACACCAGCGCATCGGCATGTGTTGCAATCGCAGCAGCAGAGGCCATCTCGTCCGCGTTGATGTTGTAGTACTCGCCATCGAAGCCAAGCGCAATGGAGCTGATCACCGGCACAGCCCCCATTGTCCAGATCGCGTCAAGCCACTTTGGATCGGTTGCGGCAATCTCGCCGACAAAGCCGAGGTCCGGCTCCGTGCGCTTCTTGCGTGCCCGAAACACATGACCGTCTCCACCCGTGAGACCCACCGCAGACTGATTAAGGTGCTGCAGCGCGGCAACAAGATTTTTGTTCACGCGCCCGCCCAGCACCATCAGCGCGGTATCGCGGGTCTCGGCGTCAGTAACTCGCAGGCCGGAGATGAACTCGCTCTGCTTGCCCATCTGCGCAAGAACGCGCGTGAGCTGAACGCCGCCGCCGTGAACGACAGCAACTCGGTGTCCATCTCCAGCGAGATCAGCGACCGCCCGGGCGCATTGCCCCAGCAGCTTGGGATCTTCCAGGGCGGCACCGCCTAGTTTTACAACAAATTTCATTGCGTGTACTCCGATCCCTGGGACGTGCGGCGGGAATGTAAAGCCGGTCCCTCGGCTTTGCTTAGGCGAGCTAGAAACGCTGCGGAAAGGTGTCTCACAAGAGTCCTTCAGCCTGACCCCAGCCGGCCATCAGGTTCATGTTTTCGACAGCCTGTGATGCGGCTCCCTTGAGCAGGTTATCCAGGCAGGCAATCACGATCAGCCGTTGACCATCCGGCGCCAGTTGGAAGCCCAGATCGCAAAAAGGCGTGCGTACGACGTGCCCGATCTGCGGCAAGGTAGGCGTCCTCCGCACCCGAACCGTGGGGCTCATCGCATAGAAATCATTGAACAATTCCTGGATCTGGTCCGGTGTGCTGCGTTCGTTGAGGCGCACGTACACAGTCGATAGGATGCCGCGGGGGATCGGCAGCAGATGCGGCGTGAATTGGATCTGATCCGATGTAAGGTCCAGCTGTTCCATAAGCTCACCGGTATGGCGATGACCGAAAACGGCATACGCAGATAGATTGTCAGCCGCATGCATGAAGTGTGTTGTCGGTGTCGGCGACTTGCCCGCGCCGGAGACACCTGACTTCGCATCCGCAACAATGCCGCGTTCCAGGTCAGCCAGGTTCGCTCGCAGAATGGGCGCCAGCGCCAGGATGACCGAGGTTGCGTAGCAGCCCGGGTTCGCGACCAGTCTGGCGTGGGCGATTGCCGGCCCATTTAGTTCAGGAGAGCCGTACACGGCTTCCGCCTGTGTGCGGGCTGCGAGGTCTTCGCCAGGGCTGTCGAACCTGTAGACAGCCCGGTTCACGTCGTGCTGCAGGCGCCATGCTCCCGAGAGGTCCACAACCCGTATCCCGCGTGCCAGGGCCTCGGGCACCCAGGTGCGGGATTGCTCGTGCGGCGTGGCAAGCAGGAGCAGTTCCGTTCCTTTGCGCTCGAGGGTCTCCCAGGACCATGGCTCAACCACGGCCTCCTCAGCACGCGGCAGGCCCGAGAGCTGCGGATGCAGATCGGTGAGGCGAGTGACCTCTCCCTCACTGCCCATGCGGCCTAAAAACACTGGAGGAGTCTCCGTCAAACGTGGATGCCGCAGCAGAAGACGCGCCAGTTCAGCGCCGGAGTAGCCGCTAACGCCAGCTACAGCCGTGCGCAACGTCGCATGGTCCTCATGTTCAACGGATCTCTCGACAAAGGCGGAAGGGAAGAGGACGTCAGGCAAGAAGGGCCTCCACTCTGCGGCGAAGCGTGTTGGCTGCAGGCAGATCGGCGCAGATCAACAGCACCGTATCGTCCCCGGCGATCGTGCCAAGGCACTCCACCCACTCCTCATCATCAATACCCGCCGCAACAGGCTGGGCTGCACCCTTTGCGGTTAAGAGAACAAGAAGATTCGCCGATTGACGGACTTCCACTCCAAACGTCGCGAGCAGGTTGGCCACTGCCGGTAGCGAGTCGAAAGCGTTGTCCTGCGTTGCCGCGCCGGAGCCGGGAAGAGCATACCCGGACGGACCCTTCAGCAATCGCAGCTCATGGATGTCACGGGACAGCGTCGCCTGCGTCACGCGAAATCCCCTGCTGACGAGCTTGCGACGCAGCTCGTCCTGGCTGCTGATGGCCGTCGTCACAAGCAGATCACGGATGGCGGATTGGCGATGGGTCTTCATGCGGGATTGAACCGGTTCGAATACGGGCGAGAGCCCCTAAGGACATCGCCGCATAAACATACAGATTGGATGTATAAATATGCTAAAGGGTTCTGTCAAGGGTATGGCAATCCCTCGCCAACTCCCCTCTCGCCCTACTCCAACTAAAGTCGTATAGTGAACTATGGATCAGTGTCTTTCCACAGCGCCGGAGGCTGCAGCCTCCCTCCTCGAGGTGTCCCCGGCCTCGTCACAGACGTCTGCGAAGGGCGGCGTGTCGCTGCTCGATCCGCGCTTTGAGTTCGACTCGTGTGGTGTAGGCTTCGTAGCCTCCACGAACGCCTCTGCGAATCATCCCATCCTCGGGCACGCCCTGACGGCACTTGCGCGTTTGGCGCACCGCGGGGCGGTTGCTGCGGACGGTGCTTCAAGCGATGGTGTCGGTGTGATGACCGGGGTACCGCGGGCACTGTTGCTGCAGGCCACCGGTTTTTCTCTCCCTGAAGAGGAGTCGCTCGGTGTGGGCATGGTCTTCGTGCCTGCTGGAGAAACACGGGCACAGCGCGTCCTGGAAAACGCGTTGCTGGCTCAGCAATGTAATGTGCTCGGCTGGCGGGATGTGCCGGTAAATGTCGGGGTTCTGGGGGAGATCGCCCGTTCGACCATGCCGGACGTACGGCAGGTGCTTGTCGGCTCGGGCGCCGACGCCGAAGGCTTTGACAAGAGACTCTACCTGGCACGCAAGACCTTCGAACGCGCCGTCCTGGCGGGCGAAGCAGCCGGATACGTGTGCTCCCTGTCCTCGCGGACGCTTGTGTATAAAGCGATGTGTCTGGGGCGCTTGTTGCCGGACTTCTACCCGGATCTACAACGGGCGGACTACATCACCCAGTTTGCGCTCTTTCATCAGCGCTATGCGACCAACACGTTGCCGGCGTGGCATCGTGCCCAGCCAGGGCGACGCCTGGCGCATAACGGCGAGATCAACACGGTGTGGGGCAATCGCGCGCGCATGGATGCCGCAGACGCCTCGCTGCCGGATGAAGCCAAGCCCATCATCACGCAGGATGGCACCGACTCCACCAGTCTGGACGAAACCGTTGAGCTGCTGGCAAACTACGGGCGCACGCTGGCTGAAAGCATCCGCATGCTCGTGCCGCCGGCGTTTGTCAGCCGTGTATCGGCCTTTCTGCGCTACCACGCCGATGTCGCCCAGCCCTGGGATGGCCCGGCAGCGCTGGCCTTTGCCGATGGCCACCTGGTGGGTGCCGCGCTGGACCGGAACGGCCTGCGACCCTCCCGCTACGCGGTGACAGACGATGGTCTCGTGGTTGCTGGATCCGAGGCCGGCCTCGTTGATCTAGACCCTGAGCGCGTTGTGGAGAGCGGCCGTCTCGGGCCGGGTCAAATGCTGGTAGTTGACCTGGACGGGGGCAGGCTGCTGCACAACGAAGAGCTGCTGGACCTCTTCGACGCACGGGCGACCTATGCCACGCTGCTGGAAGACGCACCGCTTGTGCCGCTCGAGGTGAGTGAGCCCGCCTCCAGGGAGACGATCGCGGAGCAGCAGCGTGGGTTCGGGTACACCAAAGAAGACCTGAACATGATCCTGAAGCCCATGGCCGCGAGTGGCAAGGACGCCATCTGGTCCATGGGCGATGACACACCGCTGGCCATGCTGGCCAGATCTCCACGGCCGCTCTACCACTACTTCCGACAGCGTTTCGCGCAGGTGACCAACCCCGCGATCGATCCGCTCCGTGAGGCGGTCGTCTTTTCGCTGCATACGCGGCTGGGCCCCTGGCCGCACCTGCTGGAGACCCAGGAGCCCTTGCCGGGCATCGCGCTGTCTTCCGTGTTTCTGTCACTCGGGCAGGTTGCTGCGCTGCGAGCGGGGCAGTATCCGCATGCGGAGTCGCTTCCTGTAGTCGAGTTGCCCTGTCTGTTCAGCGTGGAGAGCACGCTGGAAGCCGGGGTCGACGCCCTGTGTGACGCGGCGGTGGGGCATGTGCGCGGTGGTACCCGCATGCTGCTGATGACGGACCGCGGCGCCTCCGCGGAACATCTCCCCATCCCGATGGCCATGGCCACGGGCGCAGTCAACAACGCGCTGACCCGTGCCGGCCTGCGCATCGGCTGCGGTCTCATGGTGGAGGCAGGGGACTGCCGCGATCTGCACCATGCCGCGGTGCTGATCGGGTATGGTGCCGGTGCCGTATGCCCATGGCTCGCGCTCGAGACCGCGCGCAGCTTGCAGCCAGAAGGCATCGACGGCGAACGCATGATGCTCAAGGCGCTGGAGACAGGCCTCGCCAAGGTGATGTCCAAGATGGGGATTTCGGTGGTGGACAGCTACCGTTCCGCGCACCTGTTCGACATCCTCGGGCTGCATGAGTCGGTGGTGGAAAAATGCTTCTACGGCACCCCTGCTCCCTTGTCGGGGATTGGCTTTGCCGAGATCGACCGTCGCCTGCGCGAGAGCTGGCAAGCCCCCGCTGCGCCGGCACCCGCCGATCTGCCGGACTTCGGCTGGGTGCGCTTCCGCAAGACGGACGGCGCGGAGCCGCATCTCTGGCAACCACCCACCGTGAAGGCCCTGCAGACAACCGTGGGCAGCGCCCGCAATGTGGCAGCTGTCGCCGATGCCACGGCGCAGTTCGCCATTTATTCGCAGGGTGTCGACATACATGAAGCCGTGCGCGTGCGCGACTTGCTGGAGATACGTCCTGCAGGCCCTGAGTTACAGCTAAGCGACGTGGAAGCTGCCGAAGGCCTGTGTCATCGCTTCTGCTCCAGCGCCATGAGCCTGGGCTCGCTCAGCCCGGAGGCTCACCAGACGGTTACCGCGGCGATGAACATGCTCGGGGCACGCTCCAACACGGGCGAAGGCGGAGAGGATCCCGCGGTCTATCGCCCCGCCGGTATGGGCGGCACGCCGACGATCCCCGAGGGCGAGATGGCCCACGCGATTGCCGGCGTGGGTGGCGGCACAGCTGTGGCAGAGTTGGTGGCTGCACCGGCCGTGCACGTCAGCCTGAACAACAAGATCAAGCAGGTGGCCTCCGGCCGCTTCGGCGTCACGGCCGAGTATCTCGCCCATGCCGAAGAGATCGAGATCAAGGTGGCCCAGGGTGCCAAGCCCGGCGAGGGCGGCCAGCTGCCCGGGCACAAGGTCTCCGGCCTCATTGCGCGCCTGCGTCACGCGCAACCGGGCGTGAGCCTGATCTCCCCGCCGCCGCACCATGACATCTACTCGATCGAAGATCTCGCGCAGCTGATCTATGACCTCAAGCGCGTCAACCCGCGCGCTGCGGTCGGCGTAAAGCTGGTTTCCAGCTTCGGTGTGGGCACCGTCGCGGCGGGCGTGGCCAAGGCCTATGCCGACTACGTCGTCATCGCGGGCAACACCGGCGGCACTGGCGCAGCCGCGCTCTCGAGCATCAAGTACGCGGGCTCACCCTGGGAGCTGGGGTTGGCCGAAACCCAGCAGGCTCTGCGCGCCAACGACATGCGGGATCGTGTGCGGGTGCGCGCTGACGGCGGCCTTGCTACAGCGCGCGATGTACTGATCGCAGCGCTCCTGGGAGCCGATGAGTTTGCCTTTGGTACGGCTGTCCTCGTGGCCATCGGCTGCGACATGGCGCGGCAGTGTCACCTCAATACCTGTCCCACGGGCATCGCGACGCAGCGGCCGGAGCTGCGCGCCCGCTTCCGTGGCAAGCCCGAGCACATCGTCACCCTCTTCCACGAGCTCAGTGCCGACCTGCAACGACTGTTGGCGAAGTTCGGTCTGCCCTCCCTCGAAGCGGCAATCGGGCGCGTCGATCTGCTGGAGCAGGTGCGCGCCGATGGCGGCCTGAACCTCAGCCCCATGCTGGCCGACGTGGGCACAGGCCCGCGCCGATGGATGGGCTCCCGCAACGACCGTCCCGGTGAAGATGAGCGTCTGGATGCTCCCTGGACCGAACCTGCCCTCGCCGCGGCACGACGCGGCGACTCCTACCGCGTCGAGTCCACGATCACCAACGCCCATCGTGCGGTGGGAGCGGAGATCTCCGGTGAACTTGCGGTTGCGCGTGCACGTGGCGAGCTCCCCGAAACAGACATCACCTTCGCGCTGGAAGGCGTCGCCGGACAGTCGTTTGGTGCCTTCCTGAACAAGGGTGTAACCCTGGAGTTGAAGGGCCAGGCCAACGACTTCGTCGCTAAAGGCCTGAGCGGCGGCACGGTCGTCATGCAGCCCGTCGGCCGGGCAGCGCATGCTAGTCATGAGCACGTGATTCTAGGCAACGTCGCACTTTACGGCGCAACCGGCGGCAGGCTCTTCGCCGCGGGTCGCGCGGGCGAGCGCTTCGCCGTGCGCAACTCCGGTGCGGTCACCGTCATTGAAGGCATTGGCGACCACGGCTGCGAGTACATGACCGGCGGCGTTGTGGTTATCGTCGGCGGCATCGGCGTAAACTTCGGCGCGGGCATGACCGGCGGCTTGGCCTGGGTGCTGGACGCGGACGGCGATGTGCTCGCGCAGGAGCGTTATCATGCCGAGTTCCTGGAAGCTACCCCCTTCGCCTCCTGCACCGCGGAGCAGCAGACCGCATTGCACGACGTGCTTACCGAACACGTGCGCCTGACCGGCAGCGAACTCACTGCCGCTATGCTCGGCGACTGGACGCAGGCAGCGCAGCAGTTTGCCCTGTTCGTGCCCAAGCCGCAGGCATAGTCCCCGGTCCACCTCGCAACAGCTCTGTGGCCTAGCCGCAGGGCTGTTGTGGTTTTTGCCGTGCCCGCATGTAGCATGAACGTCAGCTTGGAACTGAAGGCAGGGAATGCATGGCAAGGCCGTTGATCGTAACGGGCGCCGCGGGGTTTATCGGGCGCAACGTAGTGGCGGAGTTGAATCGTCGCGGCATAAATGACTTGATTCTGGTCGACGAACTGGGCAAGGACGACAAATGGCGTAATCTCGTCGGACTGCGCTATGAAGACATCGTCTCCCCCGAGGAGTTCCTCGGCATGATTGAAGACGGCGCTTTTGCCGAGGCGACCTCCTGCATCCATCTGGGCGCCTGCAGCGCGACCACGGAGCGCGACGCCGACTTCCTGCTGCGCAACAACTACCAGTACACCCGCGTGCTGTGTAACTGGGCCCTCGAGAACGGCATTCGCTTTGTCTATGCCTCCAGCGCAGCCACCTACGGCGACGGCGCCGAGGGCTACGACGACGACGATGCAGTCACGCCGACTCTGCAGCCGCTCAACATGTACGGCTACTCCAAGCACATGTTTGATCTCTGGGCGCTGAAGCACAATCTCGTCGACCGCATCGTTGGGCTCAAATACTTCAACGTCTATGGACCGTATGAGGACCACAAGGGCGACATGCGTTCGGTGGTCTCCAAGAGCTATGAACAGATCCGCGCCACGGGTGACGTCAAGCTATTCAAGAGCTACAAGCCGCAGTACCGCGATGGGGAACAAAAACGTGACTTCATCTACGTGAAGGACGCCGTGGATGTCACCCTGCACTTTGCCCTGCAGGATGCCGAGGCGCCGGGCGGCCTGTTCAACTGCGGAACCGGCGAGGCACGCACCTGGGTCGACCTGGTGACTCCTGTCTTCCAGGCGTTGAATCTCGAGCCCCGCATAGAGTTCATCGACATGCCGGAGCAGCTAAAAGGTAAGTATCAATACTTCACCGAGAGCAAGGTCGCCAAGCTGCGAGCCGCCGGCTATACCAAGCCGTTTACGCGGCTTGAGGACGGCGTGCGGGAGTATGTGCAGGGATACTACCTTCCGCGCGAAGGTTGAGGCATTGGCACCGGATGCCTGTCTATGGCCGGGAGGAAACGGGTTTATGCTGAAGGCGCTATGTCTGACCTGACAGTGATTTACCCCGGTACCTTCGACCCCTTGACCAACGGGCATCTCGACCTCATCGCACGCGGTGCCAAGATCGCCGACGCTCTGGTCATCGCCGTGCTGCAGAGCTCCACCAAGCCTGAAGCGCTGTTCAGCGTCGAGGAGCGCGTGGCCATGCTGGAAGAGGCCACCACGGCATGGGCCAACGTGCGGGTCACGGTCTTTGACGGCTTGCTGGTGGAGTTCGCCCGCGCACAGGGAGCGCAGGCGGTGCTGCGCGGCATCCGCGCGGTGTCGGACTACGAGTACGAGCTGCAGATGGCGCTGATGAATCGCAAGCTCGCCCCCGACGTCGAGACCCTCTTTCTTATTCC
The DNA here is from genome assembly GCA_964247615.1 of uncultured Acidobacteriaceae bacterium. GTDB lineage: Bacteria > Acidobacteriota > Terriglobia > Terriglobales > Acidobacteriaceae > Granulicella. Next base: position 15,599 of record CAXTVC010000001.1, on the reverse strand, counting down.
CGCCGAGCAATACACGTTTGTCAGTTCGCGGCTCATCAAGGGCGTGGCCAAGCTGGGTGGCGATGTAAGCACGCTGGTGCCGCCCAACGTGCATGCGCGCCTGCTGGCCAAGGCCCAGGAAAAGCTAATGGGGCATTCGGAAAACCCGGTCGCCTTGGCGGACTGAACTGGGTAAACTGTTGGCATGAGCACAGCCGTTGCCACGAAGATCTTGTCGGACCGCATCAACCGGATTGAAGTCTCGGCCACGATGGCCATTACCGCCGAGGCCCTGAAGATGAAAGCTTCGGGTATTGACCTTGCAGACTTTGGCGCGGGCGAACCCCACTTCTCCACGCCCGGGCACATCAAGGATGCGGCGATCAAGGCCATCGAAAACAACTTCACCCGCTACACCGCCGTGGCGGGTGTGCCGCAGATCCGCCAGGCGATTGTGGACCGGCACCGCGAGGACTTTGGCTCGGCATACACGCCGGAAGAGTGTGTCTTCACCACCGGCGGCAAGCTCGCCATCTTCAACGCCGTCGAAGTGCTCATCGACCATGGCGATGAGGTCATCGTGCCAGTGCCGTACTGGGTGAGCTACAAGGACATCGTGCAGTACGCCGGCGGCGTTCCCGTTTTTATCGAGACGAGCGAAGCGGAGAACTTCCGCGTCACCGCCGGGATGATCGAAGCGGCCATCACCGATCGCACCAAGGCCATCCTGCTGAACACGCCATCGAATCCATCGGGTGCGGTGTTGCCTCGCGAGGACGTGGAAGCCATCGTGCGCATGGCGGCAAAGCGCGGCATCTATGTGCTGCTGGACGAGTGCTACGTGTACCTCACCTTCCAGGGCGAGCCGTTTTCAGCCGGTGCGCTGGGTGAGTGCAAAGAGCACATGATCATCCTGGGCTCGCTTTCAAAAACCTATGCGATGACAGGATGGCGCGCCGGCTTTGCGCTTGGTCCCAAGCTCATCATCGCGGCAATGAGCAAGCTGCAATCGCAGTCCACCTCGAACGCGGCCAGCATGGTGCAGCAGGCGTCGATCGCCGCCGTAACGGGCTCGCAGGATTGTGTGCGTGAGATGCGGGCGGACTACATCAAGCTGCGTGATCGCGTGCTCGAAGGCTTCAAGACCATCCCCGGCCTGACATGCACCGTGCCCCAGGGCGCGTTTTATGTCTATCCCAACGTCAAGGCGTTCCTGGGCAAAGGCAATGTGCGTTCAGCTTCGGAGCTGTCCGGCAAACTGCTCACCGAAGCGCACATCGTCACGGTGCCAGGCGAGGCCTTTGGGACAGACGAGCATATCCGTCTCTCCTACGCCGTTTCGGCGGATGTGATCGACAAAGGCGTAGAGCGGTTGAAGACGTATCTGGCGGGTCTGCGCTAAGCGCAGCTTGCCAGTACGGCATGCGGAGCACGGTACGCCGAGGCTTTGGCGGGTTACCACCGTGCACTACACTTCGCTACACATCGGGCTAGGATAGAACACATGTCACTCGACACCTCTTCTCCTTCTCCGCAGATTGCGGCGATCATCCTCGCCGGAGGTAGCGGCACGCGTTTCTGGCCAAGGAGCCGGCGTGCCCGTGCCAAGCAGGTCCTGCAGCTCGACGGCGACGGCACAATGATCCAGGGCACGGTGTCTCGGCTGGGCGAGTTGGTCAAGGCGGAAGACGTCTGGGTGATCACCAATCACCTCTTGCAGGGAACCATCGCCGAGCAGCTTCCCGGGGTGTTGACGGAGCGTCTGCTGCTTGAGCCGGAGGCGCGAAATACAGCACCGGCATGTGCGCTGGTGGCCTTTCTGCTGGAACATACGGCCCCGGACACCGTGCTCGGCGTGTTTCCCTCCGACCACACAATTGGGGACACGGCGCGCTTTCGCCTGGTGCTGGAAGCGGGGGCGCAGCTGGCAGCAAGCGGACCCAAGATGGTGGTGCTGGGGGTACCGCCAACGCGGCCAGAAACCGGCTATGGATACATCGAGCTCGGAGCGGGCTCAAAGCCCGTGCAGGTGGGTCAGGAGTGCATCTCCGTCCGCAGGGTTCGGCGCTTCACGGAGAAGCCGGATGTGCAGCGGGCCCGTGCCTTTGTGCGCTCGGGCAACTATGTTTGGAACAGCGGGATTTTTCTGTGGAGTGTGTCGACGCTGGTGAGCGCGGTCCGGGAACACAAGCCCGTGATGGCCGCTCTGATGACCCAGATCGCCGATGCTTGGGGAACGCCGGAGTTTGACGACCGCTTCGCGGAGTTGTATCCCCAGTGCGAGTCGATCTCCATTGACTATGCGGTGCTGGAGCCGAGGTCGGCCAAGGGTGAAACGCAGTCGCAACTGTACTGCCTGCCGGCGGATTTCGCATGGAACGATCTGGGCTCGTGGGCCGCGCTGTACGAGCACATGGCGGAAAATGAACCGCAGAACGTGAACGTGATTGAAGCGCACCAGGGAGTCGAGATTACCTCGACAGGATGCTACGTCTACGCACCCAGCAAGGCCGTGGCGCTGGTGGGTGTAAAGGACCTGGTCGTTGTGGAGACTGAAGACGCGTTGCTCATCACCACGCGGGAAGGCTCGCAAAACGTGGGACGTGTCGTGGCGGAGCTGCGCAAAGCCGGACGGGAAGACCTCATCTGATGAGCATTGACACAGAAGCTGGGCAGCATGCCGTTGAGGCGCCGAACACGGCGGTGAAGTTCGGAACCGACGGCTGGCGCGGCATCATCGCGGACGATTTTACCTATGCGAACGTCCGGGTTGCGGCGAGGGCCATTGCACGCTATGTCCTCGCGCAGCCTGACCCGCAAAAAGGCGTTTGCATCGGCTATGACACACGCTTTGGCTCGCGATCCTTTGCGCGCGTCGTGGCGGAGGTGATGTCCGGAGCCGGCATCCCTGTGGCTCTGGCGAGCAAGGTGACGCCTACCCCGGAGTTGTCGTTCGCCGTGCGCGATCGCGGTGCTGTGGGGGGCGTCATGATCACCTCCAGCCATAACCCCGCCGAGTGGAATGGGGTGAAGTACAAGGCAAGCTATGGTGGCTCAGGCAAGCCCTCCATCATCGCCGAGATCGAAGGCGAGCTGGGCAAACCGCTCCCCCCGTCACAAACTCCAGCAAAGGTCGAAGAGGTAGATTTCACGCCACCCTACCTCGCTGCCATCGAGAGCTTTGTCGATCTGCATGCCATCAAGGCCTCGGGCTTCCGCTTCCTTGTGGACTGCATGTACGGGGCAGGGCAGGGCTACGTTGCAGGCATCTTTGAGCGTGCCGGGATCCCCTTTGTAGCGATCCGAAGCGAGGTGAATCCGGCCTTTCCAGGCATCAACCCGGAACCGATCCTGCCGCACATCGCCCTGACGCAGCAGAAGGTCGTCGCAGAGCATTGCGACGCCGGGCTCGTCACCGATGGCGACGCAGATCGCATCGGTGCCGTGGACGAACACGGCAACGTCGTAGACGCGCACAAGATCTTTGCCATCCTGCTCGAGTGGCTCCTGACCCGCAAGGGCTGGCCAGGCGATGTCACGCGTGCTTTCAACACCACCAAGATGCTGGACCGCATCGCCGCGGCCTACGGGCGAACTCTGCATGAGCACGGCATCGGCTTTAAATACGTGTGTGACCTCATGCTCGAAAAAGACATCCTCATCGGCGGTGAGGAATCGGGCGGCGTTGGCATAAGCCGTCACCTGCCGGAGCGCGACGGCCTGCTGAACAGCCTTCTACTCGCGCAGGTGATGGCGGACGAGGGCAAGACTCTGGGGCAGCTGGTCGCCGCCTTACAGACCAAGTACGGTGAGCACCAGTACGGGCGCATCGACATGCACATCACCGACACGCTGAAGCAGTCTGCCATCGGTCGCGCAGGTGCCGGGGTAACCGTGTTTGCCGGACGCCGGGTCCTCCGGACTGAGACCCTGGACGGCATCAAGTTCTTCCTGGAAGAGCCGGCCTGCAACGCAAAGCCAAACGCGGCAGAGACATGGTTGCTGCTGCGCGCCAGTGGCACCGAGCCGTTGCTGCGGGTATATTGCGAAAGCTGCACGACCGCAAGCGTTGATGCAATCCTGGAAGCTGCGCGGGCCTTTGTTATGGCCGGCGAAGAAGGTTGAGGCAAGCTCTTGGTGCTTGAAGTAAAGGGCATTCTGTTCGATATGGACGGTGTGTTGGTAAGTTCTATCGGCAGCGTGACCCGTTGCTGGCGCCGCTTCGCCGCGTACTACGGCGTGCCGCATGCCGACACCTACGAAGTCCCGCACGGCGAGCGAGCCATCGATATCATGCGGCAGTTGGTGCCCGGCATCGATCTCCGTGAGGGGATGCAGCGAATCGAAGATATGGAGCTGCTCGATCTCGCCGATCTAAAGGTTCTCCCCGGCGCACGCGAGCTTTTAGAGAGCTTGCCAGTCGCCCACTGGGCCATCGTCACCTCCGCCACGCGCCGGCTTCTACTGGGACGCCTCCGTGCCGCGGGTCTGCCCGTCCCGGAGCTGATCATCAGCGCCGACATGGTAGAGAAAGGCAAGCCCGATCCAGAGCCTTACCGACGAGGCGCGGAGCTCATCCATGCGCATCCAGCCGACTGTCTGGTGGTCGAAGATGCCCCCAGCGGTGTGCGGGCCGGGGTGGCCGCAGGGTGCACCGTGCTCGGCGTAGAGGGCACCCATCCCAGGGCGGAACTGCTGGCTGCCGGCGCACAATGGATTGTGCCATCGCTGAGCGCTGTGACGGCAGAGTGGATGGACGGCACGCTACGGGTTCACCTCGCGGCCTAGCATGCGCTCTTCTACCTAGGCCTCGCCTGCCTTCGCGCGAGAGAGCAGAATCTGCTCCACACGCTGCAGATCCGCTTCCGTGTCCACCCCCATGGTGGCATCGGCTACCTCGCGGACATGCAACGAAAGCCCATTCTCCAGCAGACGCAGCTGCTCAAGTCTTTCGATCCCCTCCAGCGTGCTTGGAGGAAGCCTGGCAAAGCGCTCCAGGGCCGTCCGGCGGTATGCATACAGTCCAAGGTGCTTGAAGTACTGCACCTGGCCGTGTGATTCGCGATCAAAGGGAATCGTCGCCCGTGAAAAGTAAAGTGCACGCCCATGGACTGAGGTGACCACCTTCACAGCATTTGGATCGTTGATTTCACCCGGGGTACACGGCACCTTCAGCGTCGTGACATCGACTGACTCGTCACAGAAGGGAGCGAGCAGCGCTGCAATGTGCGCTGGTGCCATCAGGGGCTCGTCACCCTGTACGTTCACATAGACGTCTGCCTCGATCTCCTGGCTCACCGCGTAGAGGCGATCTGTACCGCTGGGCAGAGCCGGGGAGGTCATGCGGTAGGGCCAGCCGTTCTCCTCGCAGAGCTCGGCAACCTCCTGGGAGTCCACGGCAACAAGCACCTGGTCGAACTGCGGGCAGCGACGCACGGCGTCGTACGTCCAGGCCAGCAGCGGTCTGCCGGCGATCGAACGAAGCATCTTGCGGGGCAGGCGTTGCGAGTGCAGCCGTGCCGGAATCACACCGACGACCGTCAGTTTGGGCGCTTGAACCAGGTCAGCGGCGATCTCGTTTGAACTCATCCCGGGAGAGTCTATCCGCTTTTCGTTTGTGGGCGCGAATAGCCGTAAGAACCGCCACCGCAAGCAGCACACCCAAGACCCAGGCCACCGTATCCAGCAGCGTCAGCACGGACCGCAGCCTGCACACCAGATCCGAGTCGGAGGGACGGCATCCGGTGAGGACCGCAGCATGAAGGGTCGGCGCGCCCAGAAAGAAGACCAGTGCCAAGCAAGCGGGAATACAGCTCACAACGCCTCGAGCAGGGGGTAGGGGAGAGAGACGGCAAGCGGACACGCATTGACCTCCCAACGACTGAACCTTATGATGAGGTCTGCGCCTGTGTGAGGTGCGTCGCTGTTCTGCGATGCCGCCCCCTGGCCTGACCGGCGGTGTAGCTCAGATGGTTAGAGCGACGGACTCATAACCCGTAGGTCAGTGGTTCGATTCCACTCACCGCCACCAAAGTACCCTATCGCCTGCTTTCCGCCTGAGAGTATCATTCCGATACCGGGCAACGTCTAATGCCTGCAAGACGTCGTCACTCGGAGTGAACACACGCATTATGCCCAAAGTCCTGAAGCTGTCCTTGTTGTCCCTGTCCGTTGCCCTGATTCTGTGTGTCTTCCTCGGTGTCAACGCGCATAGCGTCAGCGCCGCAGGCAGCGACGGGCAGGAAGGCGCGTACAAGCAGATGAATGTGTACAGCGAGGTGCTGCAGCACATCCAGACTGACTACGTCGAAGATCCGAATATGCCCGCCGTTACCGCCGGCGCGCTCCGTGGACTGCTGGAATCGCTGGATGCAGATTCAAGTTACCTGAGCCCTGCAGACTACAAGCTTTACAAGGCCGACCGCGGCGGCAAGGCGCAGATCGGGATCGACGTCTCAAAGCGATATGGTTACGCCGTGGTGGTCTCCGTCGTTCCGAATAGCCCCGCGGACAAGATCGGCTTGAATGATGGCGATATCATCCAGGCGATTGGGAACCAGGACACCCGGGATCTCTCGCTGGCAATCATCCAGAAGCTATTGGAAGGTTCTCCAGGCAGTGAACTCACCATCGCGGTAGTTCGGCCCCGCAAAGCCGCGCCGGACAAGCTGACCGTGACGCGTGCCATGGTGCCTGCTCCTTCTGTTGCCGATACGGTCTATGAAAATGGAACCATCGTCGACCTCCGTCCCGCGGTGCTGGATCGTGCTCACGTCGATGCGATTGAGTCAAAGCTGAGGGCTGCAGAAAAGAGCGGTGACCGCAAGGTTGTGCTCGATCTGCGCGATGTCTCGAGCGGGGATATGGAACAGGGTGTTCGGTTGGCGAACCTCTTCCTGAAATCCGGAACCATTGCGACCCTGCAGGGGCAGAAAGTGACCAAGCAGACATTTGCAGCGGATGCTTCAAAGAGCGTCGATGTCAGTGCCCCACTGGTCGTACTTGTCAATCACGGGACAGCCGGCCCTGCGGAACTCGTGGCAGCGGCCATAGAAGACAACAAGCGCGGTGAGGTCGTCGGCGAAAAGACCTTTGGCGAAGGTGCTCAGCAGAAGACCTTCGAGTTCGCCGATGGCAGCGCGGTCATCCTCTCGATCGCCAAGTATGCCTCTCCTGGCGGAAAGGCTTACGAGGATGAGGGCGTGACGCCTACCGTTACCGTTGCCTCGGCCATTGAGGACCAGAGTGCCGGAGAGGATGACGTGGCGACACCCGCGCCAAAGGGCAAATCCTCGCTCCAGGTGGACGATCAATTGAACAAGGCGCTGGAAATCCTGAAAGGGAAAGCCGCCTGATCCGGGTAGACGAAGGATGACTGCGTGGTAGGGTAAAAATCTGTGCCGAGTCTTCTGCAACGCGAGCCTAAGTCGAAAAAAGGGGTCGTGCTGCGCATCAGAACCGGCCCTCGCTCCCCGGTGTGGGGCGCCATGCTCCACTTTCCATTTGGGGATACGCCGGAGGCTGCAGCCAGTCCGGTGACTCGACGTGCGGCATCCTTACTGCTGCTAAGCCTTTCCGCGATCTTTGGTGTGATGGTGGGTTTGCTTCTGATGTACGCCATCAACCTGCCGCAGATGACTGAGCTTGAGCACTACCGGCCAAGTACCACCACGGAGCTCTACGACATCCACGGAAAGGTCTTCGGCTCCTTCGCCTCTGAGCGGCGCGTTGTGGTGCCGTATTCGGAGATCCCTCCCGTGCTGCGGGAGGCGGTTCTGTCGATTGAAGACAAGAACTTCTTTGGGAACGGCGGCGTCAACTTTGTCCGCGTTCTAAGCGCCGCCTACGAGGACTACCGGTCGCATGGAAAGGCGCAGGGCGCCTCCACGCTAACGATGCAGCTTGCGCGAAATCTCTTTCTCTCGTCAGAGAAAACCTACGGCCGCAAGCTGCAGGAGATTTTCCTTACCTTGCAGATCGAGCGCCACTTCACCAAGGATCAGATCTTCGGGCTCTATGCCAATCAGATTTATCTGGGCCGGGGAACGTATGGTTTTGAAGCAGGTTCCGAATATTACTTTTCAAAGCACCTCCGGCAGCTGACCCTGCCGGAGGCCGCATTGCTCGCAGCGCTCCCGAAAGGACCCGAGTACTACTCACCGGTGCGGTTTCCTGCGCGTGCAATCAAGCGCCGCAATCTGGTTCTGGAAGAATTGGAGCGTGACGGCAAAATCAGCGCAGCCACCGCAGATGCCGCAGAGGCGACGCCCATGGTGCTTCATCTGGCTGTCACTCCGAATACCGAAGCTCCTTATTTTGTCGAAGAGGTTCGGCGGCAGCTGGAGCATGAGTACGGTGTGGACCAGGTGCACGGCGCGGGGCTGAAGGTCTTTACGACCCTTGACCTGGACTTGCAGCATGCGGCAGAGAAAGCCACCCTGAGCCAGCTCGCCATCTACGAGCGTCGCCACGGGTGGAAGGGCCGACTCCCGACCATTGTAAGCACGGCATTCGATCCCGCCACCTATAAGCACCCGGACTGGAATCAGGCGCTTACGGACGGCAGCTACGTCCACGCGCTGGTAACGCAGGTCTCTCCAACAAAGTTGGCGGTGCGCATCGGCCAGGTGCGGGCGACGATGACGCCCCCGGACTGGGCCTGGACCCAGAAATACAAAGCGACCGACCTGGCAAGTGCTGGCGACGTGGTCTATGTCCATGTGCTCAGCGGTGCAGGAACCCCGGAGCTGCGGCTCGCTTTGGAGCAGGACTCCGGTGCGCAATCTTCGCTGATGGCCGTGGACAATGGCACAGGCGAGGTGCTCGCGATGATCGGCGGCCGCGACTTCGCCCTGTCGCAGTTCAACCGTGCCACACAGTCCCTGCGGCAGGTCGGATCGTCTTTCAAGATCTACGACTACACTGCGGCGTTTGAGGCAGGGTCGAAACCCTATGACGCCATCTCTGATGCGGCGACGACGTTCTCTACGCCGAGTGGCCCCTATTCACCCCATGACTACGAGTCGGGCTTCGCCGGGACGATGACCATGATCGACGCGTTTGCGCAGTCGCGAAACATCCCGGCGTTGCGCATTGCGGACAAGGTCGGTATCAGGAAGGTGATCGAGGTCGCGCGGCGCTTCGGCGTAACCAGTCCCATGCCGAACTTCCTTCCGGTCGCAATCGGTGCAGCGGATCTGACCCTCTCGGAGCAGGTTGCCTCCTATTCAGTGTTCCCGAACGATGGCATCCGTGTCACACCGCACTACATCAAGCGCGTGACCCAGGCCGATGGAACGCCTGTCGAAGTGAATGCCTCTCCGGTGCGGGAGGTGATCTCCGTCGAGATCGCTCGCAAGATGATGCTGCTGCTGCAGGCAGTGACCTCACGCGGAACGGCTTCCGTAGCCTCTGAACTGCATCACGCGCTGGGAGGCAAGACTGGCACGACGAACAACTTCACGGACGCCTGGTTCATCGGGTTTTCTCCCTCGATCACCTGTGGCACCTGGGTCGGCTTCGATACGCGGCAGTCGCTGGGTGAAAAAGAGACCGGAGCCAAGGCTGCTTTGCCCATCTGGATCGAATTTATGAAGGTTGCTCTTGCCGATCGGCCAAACGAGCAGTTCCTGCGAGCAAATGCTCCCAAGCGACAGCTTGAGGTCGCTGCGAGTCCCGTGGAGAAGGCCACTTCACCCGACACTGCCGACAGCGACGATGACAGTACAAAGAGCGATGATGCTTCACCTGCGGCACCCACGACGAATGCCACACCGGACGATGCTCCCGCGACCGGCAGTGTGCCTGCAGTGATTCCAGTCTTGCCGCAAGCACTGAACCCGTCCACTGGTGTCGCAGTACCCCCACCTTTGGTGCCCCGTGCTCCTCGCGCGACGAAGCCAGTGCTTGTCACACCGTCCAGGCCAGCAGCAGCGCCTCCGCAGTAGCCGTCCGACTTTCCCTAGCCGAGGTGCCTCACATCGCAGAGCTGGAGGAAGCGCTTCGCCTTGGCTACATCCACGCCGATCTGGGCTCTGAGCTCTTCCGGGCTGGCGAAGCGGCGCTCCTCCCGTAGGCGGTGAAGGAAGGTGAGCCGAAGCGGGGTCTCTTCGTTAAGAGTGATGGGCGTGAAGTCGAAGAGGTGCGTCTCAACGGCGTACGAATCGGCTCCGAAGGTTGGTCGATTTCCCGCGTTGGTCACGCCTCGGAAGAGCACGAAACCAGCCTCACTGGCGATGCGGAGTGTGGTGACGTACACGCCATGGGCGGGCAGAAGTTCGCTGGGCGTAGCCAGATTGATCGTTGGGACGGCGTAGCGGGTGCCGTACCCGCGACCCTGGGCCGGGGTGCTGTCCAACGAGAAGGGGCGACCTAGCAGGACACGCGCCTTCTCCACCTCGCCGTTTGTCACCAGATGCCGGACACGGCTTGAGGAGACGGCGGCTCCGCGGCACAGGACAGGCTCGTAGGCTTTGACCCCGAAGCAGAGTTGTTGCCCTAGCTCGGTCAGGCCAGCGATGTCACCCTCGGCGCGGTGGCCGAAGCGGAAGGATTCGCCTTCGTGGATCTCGGCTGTGTGGAGGGCATCGCACAGGACCTCCTGTGCGAACTGGCGTGCCGTGAGCGTACGCAACTTCTCGTCGAACGGCAGAACCAGGGTGAGGTCGACGCCAGTTTCGGCGAGCAGCTCCAGCTTGCGAGGCAGGGGCGTGATCAGGGCGGAGCGTTGCGCGTCGTTGAAGAAGTGGGAGGGATGGGGGTCGAAGGTGACTACCACCGAGCGCGCCCGGAGCGCATGCGCGCTGGCGCGGACGGAGGCGATTACGCTGCGATGTCCGGTGTGGACTCCATCGAAGTTGCCGATGGTAACCACGGAGGGCCGATCCGCGCCGTCGAGTGTGGCGAGTTCCTGAATGGAGTAGGCGATCTGCATCAGGCGATGTCGAAGGTCAGCTCCTGCCCGTCGTAGGCCAGCTGGATGGGCGAGGGCAGGGAGGCGTTGGTGAGAATGTGGTCTAGATCGTGGCTGATGTGGGTGAAGAAGGCTCGCTTAGGGCGGATATGCCTGACTAGCTCGATGGACTTCTCCACGTGGGCGTGACTTGGATGGGGCTGCCTGCGCAGGGCGTCGAGGATGAGGATGTCGAGGTCTTCGAGCAGCGGCAGGCTGGACTCCGGGATGTCGTTCAGGTCGGTCAGGTAGGCAGCACCGCCGAAGCGGTAGCCCACGATGGTGGTCTGGCCGTGCGTTACGGGCACATGGACGAAGGGGACGCCGAAGAGCTCGATGGCATCGCCGGGCTCCTCGGGAAGGCGGTGCAGGACGACGCGGGCGCTGGTGGGATAGCGGTTTTCCTTGCGAAAGGTGTACTCGAAGACGCGCTCGATAACCTCGGCGGTGGCTTCGTCGGCGAAGAGGGGGAGCGCCTGGGCGTGGCCGAAGGAGTAAGGGCGCAGATCATCCATGCCGAGGATGTGGTCGGCGTGCCCGTGGGTGTAGAGTACGGCGTCCACGTGGGAGAGGTTCAACCGCGTGGCCTGGGCGTGGAAGTCGGGTCCGGAGTCGATCAGCACGTGGTGAGGCCGGCCGGTGAGCTCGTCCTTTCCGTAAGCAATCAGGACGGAGGGGCGGGTGCGCCGGTTGGGAGATCCCGGGAGGCGTGCGTCTGTGCAGACGGCACATCCGCAGCCCAACGTAGGGACGCCCATGGAGGTGCCGGTGCCGAGGAATGTGAGGGTTGCTTGCATGCCGCGGACCGAAACTGCCCTCCCCCTCCCCCTATTGTTTCACTCAAGATCTTGTTAACGAACGACTTAGCAGGTGATGGCGTAGTAGTAACTACCTGCCAAGTCCGGTGGAAGAAGTGAAGCCAGTGTACTTGAGCAGAGGCCTAAACCAAGCAAACCGCCGAGGGAGGCAGCCCCTACGGGGCTGCCCGCACAAGCTGACTAGCGGACGATGCGGGGGCCGCCTGCGGCTCCAAAAGGAGGTAAACCCCCGGGAGCTGGCTGGCGCTGCGCCGCCTGCCGTGCAAGGGCCTGGGTGATCTCGAGAAAGCCCATGTGGAGATCGAAAAGGGCGGAGTCCAGCAGCTTGCTTTCAGCAGGAGCGAGGTTTCCCTGGCTCTTGGCCGCGACTACGGACAGCATGTCGATGGTCTGACGGGCACCGAGGATGTCGACCCGGGGCGTTTCGCCGGGTTCGGTGGCACCGCCCAAGAGCATCAACGCCTGGGTGTAGAGGGACTGCACAAGCCGGTCGAAGGTCATATCAGGCATGCGCTCCCCGCCGGGGTTGGCAGCGCGCATGGCGGTATCCAGCCGATCAACAGTGGCCTTATAGGCGCGCGCTGCTTCGGCGGACTGCTCGGCCGTGGGACCCGGAGGCAGGGACGAGTCTTCAGGGAACGATTCCAGGTCGAGGGAGTCGTCGGTGTTGAGTTCGTCTTCCGGGTCAATGGGTGCGCTGTGATCCGGGTAGAGTTCGCTGATGGCACCGGCTTCAGGCAGATCGGCGAGTTCGGCGTTCGTTGCCTGCGGGGTCAGCGGGGTGAGCGATTCCTCGACAAGTTGCGGGCCGGTTAGGGTGTCCTGGGGAACAGGTGACGGGCTCTTCGCATCTTCGACAGGGGCGTCGTGGCGTAGTTCGCCTTCGGAGGTGAATTTGCGGCGGTCATTAACTACAAAGGTCGGGGTATCTGGCATGCGCGGTTCTCTCTCGGGGAGGTTGGATGCGTTTCCGGGTGAGCACGACAGGGTGTGCGCTCAACAGCAGATTCCCTGTGCGGCAAATGACAAAGAAAGGCGAAGGCGCTAGGAGAGTCGGCCGGGTTCGCGGGGATGAGCTATGCCGTTGGGGTAGGTGAGAGGGGCTTTGGACTCGAGGAACTCGCGGCGAGCGTAGCCGAGGGCGAGCCATACAGTGCCTTCGGTGGTGGTGACGGGCGCGGCGCCCGTGAGTTCGCCCGCGGATTTGCCGCTGACTTCGAGAGGAGCAGGAAAGGCGGCAGGAGGGGTGCCTTCGAGGCGGAAGGGGGTGAACTGGCGGTGTACCTGGCCTCGGGAGTGGATGCGCTCGACGATCTCCTGACCGAGGTAGCAGCCCTTGGTGAAGTGGAGGGCGTGGAGCTGGTTAGTCTCCTGGGGGAGGTCTTTGGCCGTGTCGGAGTTGCGGATGTCTGTGCCGTAGCGGGGGCGGGCTTCGAGCATGCGGAGGGCTTCGAGGGTTTCTGGGGAGATTTCAGTGGCACCCTGCTCCTGCATGATCCGTGGGAATGATGCAGACCAGAGAGCATTTGGCGCCGTGATGTGGAAACGAGGTACTAATCCAGGCGCGGGGGTTGTGATTCGATCAGAGGGTTTGTTTGAGTAGTAACCAAGTCTCAGCGGCCCTAGTACCGGAGCTTCCGCACCCAAATAATCGCCCGACTCCAGTTCGCCCAGGAGTCCAGGTGCGATTCCACCCAGCAGCAAGAGTGTTCGCTCCTCCGGGACTCGTATTAACTCAACGTCATCCATAATGATGAACTTTTCGAAGAGCTGCTGAATTGCGTCAATCTGGAACGAATCTGTTTCGAGCAGATATTCAAGTTCTTCGCTTCTTCCGTCGCGGTAGACCGTGCAGTCGCCCATGATGCGGCCCTGGGCGTTTAGCAGGAAATTGTAATTGCCCTCGCCGGGCTCGAGTGCCTGGATGGAATTGGTGACCATGCCGTTGAGCCAGCGAGTGGCGTCGGGACCGGTGATGCGGAGGAAGGCGCGGTCGGTGATGGGGGCGAAGGCGGCGCCGGTGAGCAGCGCGTGGAGATCGCCGATGAGTTCTGCGGGCATACATGGTTGATTGCGAGAAGAGGGTTGTGGATGCATGGAGTTGGGCCGGGCTGACCTCAGCGGCTGAAGCCGCCCTGCCACCGCCGTGTTGATGCCGTGGCTGAAGCCGTGCTCTTCCGGATGGTGCAGGCGCTGTTGCCGGGGTGATCTGCGTACACTGTCCGTAGCGGTTCTGGAGGCGATGTGCGGCTTGGTTTGGGTCTGTTGTCGGGGGCTTTGGTGTGCGGTTTGGTGGGGGGCGCGGGAGCGCAGACGACGTCGCCGGAGAAGCCTTTGCCGACCACTCCCGGGAGTGGGGAGCCAGTGAGTCCGAGCCAGAGCACGGGCCCGATTCCCAGCACGAATACCGGAGTGACGCCGCCGCAGCTTGAGTCCGGGCAGACCTCGATTACGGTGGACCGGCGGTTGACGAAGGAGCAGGAGAAGCAGCTGCTGGGGCTTTCGGACAAGATTTTTGCGTTTGCGAGCAAAGATACGGGATTGCCGATTCAGCATCCGGTGAAGAAGGTCTTTATCTCGCGCGAGCAGGTGAACAAGGAGTTGCGCAAGCGGTTTGATGAAGACAAGGGCAATAAGAAGATGCAGCAGAGCGAGCTGGTGCTGAAGAAATTTGGCCTGCTGGAGCGCGATTTTCAGCTGCGGCCGTTTCTGCTGAGCCTGCTGACCGAGCAGATTGCAGGCTTCTATGACAACAAGACCAAGACGATGAACCTGCTGGACTGGGTGCCTGTGGATGAGCAGGAGAGCGTAATGGCGCATGAGCTGACCCATGCGCTCCAGGACCAAAAGGTGGACCTGAAGCACTGGGAAGACCAGGAGCCGGAGGGCACGGCGAAGACGGTTGGCGAGGATAACCGGCACATCGCGACGGATGAGTCCGACACCGTGCGGGATGCGGTGCTGGAAGGGCAGGCGATGGTGAGCTTTGCTGACTATGGCCTGATGAAGGGCGGCGCGAACAAGACGCTGAAGGACATGCCGGAGGCTGCAGCGCAGATGATGGCGAATAATTCAGCGGACATGGGGGATTCGCCGGTGCTGGCGAGGGCGCCGCTGGTGCTGCAGCAAAGTTTGCTGTTTCCGTACTCGACGGGGCTGGTGTTTGAGCAGGCGGTGCTGGTAAAGGCCGGGACGCAGCGTGCGTTTGCGGGGGTACTGGATGCGCCGCCGACGGCGAGCTCGCAGGTGCTGCATCCGGAGATTTACTTACGCAGTACGCCGGTGCCAGTGATGCTGCTGCCCGATCTGCATCCGATGCTGGCCGAGGCTGGGTTTGAGCCGTATGACGTGGGCGTGATGGGCGAGTTGGACGTGCGGATGACGGCGGAGCTGTTTGGGGGCAAGCCGCTGGCCGAGGCACTGGCGCCGAACTGGGCGGGCGGGATTTACTACGCGGCGCAGCGCAAGGGGGCGAGCGAGGCGGAGAAGAAGACCACTGGGTCGCTGGCGCTGCTGTATGACTCCCAGTGGAAGAATGGGGACTCTGCGGAGAGCTTCTTCCATGTGTTTGAGGAGGAGCTGCCGCGGCAGTATGACGGACTGAAGCGTCGCAAGGCCGATGAGACGGATGACAATGAGCGGGTGTACTCGACGCGTGAGGGCGATATTTTGTTGCGGCGCGAGGGCACGCGGGTCTGGGTGAGTGAGGGATTTGCCCTGCCGCTGGCGCGGACGATGCGGGGGTCGGTGGAGGGTGTGCAGGGGGTTGGGCCGATTCGGCAGGCTGGGGTAGAGGTGCCTGCGACTGGATTGACTGGGGGTTTGAGGCGGTGGATGGGGAGTTTTGGGGT